>DATLZQ010000020.1:0-27600 GCA_035573915.1 Actinomycetota bacterium
GGGCGGAAGGTCCTCTGGCGGTTCCAGCCCACCCCGCCCCTCCCCACCTACGTGGCCTGCGTGTGCGCCGGGCCCTGGCACGTGGTCCGGGACCGCCACCGCCACGTCGAGCTGGGCCTCTACTGCCGACGCTCCCTGGCCGAGTTCCTGGACCCCGAGGAGCTCTTCGAGGTGACCCGACAGGGGTTCGACTTCTTCGAAGGGGCCTTCGGCGTCCCCTACCCGTTCGGGGACAAGTACGACCAGGTCTTCGTCCCCGAGTCGAACACGGGGGCCATGGAGAACGCGGCCTGCGTGACCTTCAACGACGTCTACATCTTCCGGTCCCGGGTGACGGACGCGGCCCGGGAGCGGCGGGCGGAGACCATCCTCCACGAGCTGGCCCACATGTGGTTCGGGGACCTGGTCACCATGCGCTGGTGGAACGACCTGTGGCTCAACGAGAGCTTCGCCAGCTACATGGCCGTGCTGGCCCAGGCCGAGGCCACCAGGTGGAAGGAGGCCTGGACCACCTTCGCCGACACCGAGAAGACCTGGGCCTACCGCCAGGACCAGCTCCCCACCACCCACCCCATCGTGGCCGACATCCCCGACGTCGAGTCCATCCACCTCAACTTCGACGGCATCACCTACGCCAAAGGGGCCTCCGTCCTCAAGCAGCTCGTGCACTGGGTGGGCCGGGACCGGTTCCTGGAGGGCATGCACCGGTACCACGAGCGGCACCGGTTCGGGAACGCCACCCTGGACGACTTCCTGGCCGTGCTGGAGGAGGTCTCGGGCCGGGACCTCCAGCAGTGGTCCAAGCAGTGGCTGGAGACGGCCGGGGTCAACACCCTCCGCCCCGACCTCCGCACCGAGCGGCGGGGCGGACGGGAGACGATCGCCTCCCTCGCCGTGGTCCAGGAGGCGCCCGAGGAGTGGCCCACCCTGCGGTCCCACCGGCTGGCGGTGGGGCTCTACGACTCGCACGACGGGAACCTCCGGCTCCGGCGGCGGGTGGAGCTCGACGTGGAGGGGGCCCGCACGGAGGTGGAGGAGCTCGCCGGCGAGGCCGTGCCGGACCTCCTCCTCCTCAACGACGGCGACCTCACGTACGCCAGGGTCCGGCTGGACGAGCGGTCCCTGGCCACCGTGGTGGAGCGGCTGGGGGACCTCGAGGACTCCCTGGCCCGGACCCTGTGCTGGACGGCGTGCTGGGACATGGTCCGCAACGCCGAGCTGCCGGCCCGGGAGTACCTGCGGCTCGTCCTCAACAACGCCGGGCGGGAGCCGAAGGTGGGGACGGTCCAGAGCCTCCTCACCCAGGCCGCCTCCGCCGTGCACCTCTACGGGGACCCCGCCAACCGGGAGGCGGGCGCCCGCACGCTGGCCCGGGCCTGCCGGGAGGCCCTGGAGCGGGCCGAGCCCGGGAGCGACCACCAGCTGGCCTGGGCCCGCGCCTTCGTCTCCAACGCCCGCACCGAGGAGGACCTGGCCCTCGTGCGAGACCTCCTGGAGGGGCGGGCCTCCTTCGAGGGGCTGGTCGTGGACACCGAGCTGCGCTGGCACATCGTGCGCTCCCTGGCCGCCGCCGGGGCCGCTGGGGAGGAGCTCGTCGCCGCGGAACAGGAGCGCGACCCCACCGACCGGGGGGCCCGCCACGCCGCCGCGGCCCGGGCCGCCCGCCCCACCCCGGAGGCCAAGGCCGAGGCCTGGCGGCTGGTGGTGGAGGAGGCCGGGCAGCCCCTGGCCATGACCGAGGCCATCATGGGCGGGTTCCAGCAGTTCGACCAGGAGGAGCTGCTCCGACCCTACGTGGAGCGGTACTTCCAAGCCCTCCCCGCGATCTGGGAGCGGCGGGAGCTCCCCGAGGCCCTGTCCATCGTCGGGGGCCTCTACCCCCACCTGGTGGTGGAGGAGCGGACGGTCCGGCTCACCGAGGATTACCTCGCCCGTCCGGACCTGCCGGCCCCCGTCCGCCGGCTCCTCCTCGAGGGGCAGGACGGGGTGGAGCGGGCCCTGCGGGCCCGGGCCCGGGACGCCGCGGCCCGCTGAGGGAGCGGGGGCCACCGGGCCGCGTCGGGGGACTCAGGCAGACCCGCCCCGCCACGACGGCCGGGTCAGCCGCCAGGCGGCGGGAAGCGCCCCGGCCGCCACGAACAGCTTGAGCAGGTCCCCCACGACGAACGGGTAGAGCCCGAGCTCCAGGGCCCTGGTGGCGGGGACGCCCACCGAGGCGGCGAGCCAGGGCAGCCCGCACAGGTAGATGACGACCTCCCCCAGCAGCATGGCCCCAATGCAGCTGCGCAGGGAGCGGTCCCAGCCCCGCTGGGAGAGGAACCCCACCAAGGCCGCGGCGGCCACGAACCCGAACAGGTAGCCGCCGGACGGCGTGGCCAGGGTCAGGACCTCCCAGCCCCCCTTGCCCTCCGCGAAGAAGGGAAGCCCCACGGCCCCCTCGGCCAGGTAGAGGAGCATGGAGGCCAGGCCCCGGGCCGCTCCCAGGGACGCCCCCACCAGGAGAACCCCCAGGGTCTGGCCGGTGATGGGCACGGGGGTGAAGGGCAGCCGGATGGAGAGCTGGGCCAGGCCCGCCACCAGGAGGCTCCCGCCCACCACGAGGAGGACGTCCGTCGCGAGGCGGGCCGCCCGGGAGGGCCGGGCCACCACGATCTGGGAAGCCAGCGTTTGCATGATCCGCACCTCCGAGGGTCATGACCACAGACTGCTCGGGCTCCGCGGAAGGTTACCGGGTGCAGGCTGGAGACGGCTTGGGGCGGGCCCGCCCGCCAGGGAGGAGTCGAAAGGAGGTCGAGGGGGAGGTGGGACCGAAGAGGCTCGAGGGCCGGCGGGTGCTCCTGTTCGCCGGCCCCTGTCGGAGGACGTGGAGCTCCTCTACCCCCTGTACCGGCTGCGGGTGGGGCGACTGAGGGTTCAGGGAGCGAGGCGCTCCACGACCCACCCGCAGTCCCGGCGGCGGTACCGGACCCGGTCGTGGAGGCGGTTCTCCCGGCCCTGCCAGAACTCCACCACCTCGGGGACCACCCGGTACCCACCCCAGAACGGAGGGAGAAGGACGTCCTCGCCGGGGAAGCGGGCCCGGGCCTCCTCGTAGGCCCGCTCGAGGGCGTCGCGGCTCGGGATGACCCGGCTCTGGGGTGACGCCCACGCGGCCAGCCGGTGCCCCACGGGCCGAGTGCGGAAGTAGGCCTCGGACTCCTCGCGGGGGAGGCGCTCCACCCTCCCCGTCACCCGGACCTGGCGGCGGAGCTGCGGCCAGTACCACACGAGGGCGGCCCGGGGGTTGGCGGCCAGGTCGGCGGCCTTGGGGCTCTCGTAGTTCGTGAAGAACACGAACCCCCGCTCGTCGAAGCCCCGCAGGATGACCATGCGGGCCGAGGGCCGGGCGCGAGCGTCGGCCGTGGCCAGGGCCATGGCGTCGGCCGAGTCCGGGGCCACCCGCCGGGCTTCCTCCCACCACCGGCGGAACCGCTCCAGCGGGTCCGGGTCCGCCCCCTCCGGGTCGAACCGCTCCGCCGGCTCCAGGGCTTCGGCCTCGGAAGCCGGCCGGCGTCCGCCGGGGGTGCCGAGCTCCTCCACGGCCCGGCAGCCTACCGGGCGGGAGGGCGCCCGGGCGATCTCCTGACGCCACCCGAAACACGTCCCGACGGTCCGCGGGCTCAAGCCGTCGTCCGGCGGGCGGCCGCCCCGACGGGCCCGACCCGGTAGCCTGGAGGGGAGGACCGAGGGGGGACCGTGCGGACGATCCTGGCGGTGGCGGACGAGGTGGACGAGACCCTGACCGCTGAGCGCGTCCGGGACCTCCACCCGGACCTGGTGGTCTCCTGCGGGGACCTCCCCTTCGACTACCTCGAGTACCTGGTCACGGTGGCCGCCGTCCCCCTCCTCTACGTCCCGGGCAACCACGACCCGGACCTCTCCCGACGCGAGCCGGCCCCGCTGGCCGTCTTCCCGGGCCCGCAGCCGCTGGTCCTCCGCCCCCCCGCTCGGTCGCGGTGGCTGGAGGAGGACCCGGGACCGCGAGGGTGCACCAACGTGGACGGACGGGTGGTCGAGGTGGCCCGCGTCCTGGTGGGCGGGCTGGGGGGCTGCGTGCGCTACCGCGAGGGCCCCCACCAGTACACGCAGCGAGAGATGCGCCGTCGGGCCCTGGCCCTGGAGCTCCGGGCCCGCCTCCGATACCCCCGCCGCCGGCTGGACCTCCTCCTCACCCACGCCCCGCCGCTGGGCACGGGGGACCTGGAGGACGACCCCGCTCACCTCGGGTTCGCCGCCTTCCACCGGCTGGTGCGCCGCCTCCGGCCCCGCTACCTCCTCTACGGGCACGTCCACCGGTACGGGCGGGAGCTCGAGGACCGCCGGCTGGGGGAGACCGTGGTGGCCAACGTGGTCCCCCACCGCGTGCTGGAGCTCTGAGCGGTGGACCCCCTTCTCCCTCCTTCCACGTTCAGGAAGGCCAGGCGCCGGAAGGCCGTCCGCCGGGTGGCCTCGGCCGTCCGAGGCGAGGACACCGAGGAGCTCCTCCCCCTCGACGAGGTCACCCGCCGACTGCGGCTGTTCGACCAGGTGTACCTGGGCGTCAGGCCCATCCCCGTGGACCGGATCGTGGGGACGGTGGACCGGACCCGGGAGTTCGACCGGGAGTTCCTCCCCCGCACCGCCCAGGTGGAGGAGCGCTGGAAGCGGGTGGAGCGGACCTTCCCGGACGGGGCCTTCCCCCCGATCGTGGCCTACGAGCTGGACGGGTCCTACTTCATCGTGGACGGCCACCACCGGGTGGCCATCGCCCGCCAACGGGGCATGACCCACATCGACGCGGAGGTCACCCGCCTCCGCACCCGCTACCCCCTCCCGCCCGGGGCCGACATCCGGCAGGTCGTCCACCTGGAGCAGGAGCGGCTCTTCATGGAGGAGAGCGGGCTGGAGCGGGCGAGGCCCGAGGCCCGGATCACCGTGAGCCGCCCCCAGGGCTACGTGGAGCTCCTCCAACACCTCAAGGTCCACGGCTACAACCTCATGCTGGAGCGGGGGCAGGTCTTGGCCCGGGAGGAGGTGGCTGCCGACTGGTACGACCGCGTCTACCTGCCCGCCGTGGAGGCCATCCGGCGGGAGGGCCTGCACGACCTCTTCCCCCGGGCCACGGACGGGGACCTCTACCTCTGGCTCGAGCAACGACGGACCTCCCTCATCCCAGAGCGCGGGGGCCTTCCCATCGAGGAGGTGGCCCGGGAGGTGGCCGAGGCCGAACGGCGTCGCCGCTCGGGCCCGGGGCCGGCCCAGATCGCCCAGAAGGTGGCGGGCAAGCTGACGGCGGCCCGGGTGGCCCGGAAGCTGTCTCCCGCCCGGGTGGCCCGGAAGCTCTCCCCGGCCAGGCGTCGGACGTAGGCGAGCCCTGCCGACGACCCGGAGGGAGGGCCAGGTCGCCCCGGACGGCTCAAGGCGCGGCCGGGAGGGCTCAGGGTGGGCGGCCCGCCGAGGACGGCCCCGCGCTCCTGGTTAGGCTCCCCACGGTGGGCGGCGCACCGGGGTGGTCGGAGGACGAGGAGGCGCTCGCAGCGCTCCAGCGCGAGCTGGCCGAACTCGCGGAGGGGGTGCCGCCCTGGCGTCCCCGGAGCGCCCAGGGCCTGGCCGTGGGAGGGGTGTTCGTGACGGTCCCCACGGGGAAGGCGGGCCGCCAGGCGGGGCCCGGAGACCCCGCCTGGGCGGCCGCGGCCGTCCTCGAGGGGGGACGGCTCCGTTCGACCTCCGTGGTCGGGGGCTCCGTGAGCGGGAGGTACGAGCCCGGCTACCTGGCCCTCCAGGTTGGGCCCATCCTGGAAGAGGCGGTCCGGGCCCTGGACCGCCCACCGGAGGTCCTGCTGGTGAACGCCACGGGCCGGGACCACCCCCGCCGGGCCGGGCTGGCCCTCCACCTCGGCGCGGTCCTGGACCTGCCCACGGTGGGGGTCACGGACCGACCGCTCCTCGCCTCCGGCCCCCAACCCGACCGAGCCCGGGGGAGCGCCTCGCCGCTCGTGCTCGAAGGGGAGGTGGTGGGCTTCCTCTTCCGCTCCCGGCGCCGGGCCCGCCCCATCGCGGTCCACGCCGCCTGGCGCACCGACCCCGACACCGCCCTCCAGGTGGTCCAGTCGGTGTGCCTGCGGGCCCGGACGCCGGAGCCCCTCCGGCAGGCCCGCCGGCTGGCCCGGGAGGCCAGGGCCCGGGCCGAGGGGCGCCTCCGCTGAGGCCCGGGAGGGCGCGAAGGTCGGGCGACGGCCGCCGTCACGGGAGGGCGAACCTCAGGCGAGCGTCAGCCCCAGGGGACCGCCGCCGGCCAGGGGACCGCCGCCCGTCAGGGGACGGCCACCCAGCGGTCCACCGCCACGGGCCGCCCCCCGGCCGCCCCGGGACGGGCGGCCACCACCACCCGCACCGAGTGCACGCGGTCGGGGAGCCCCCGCACGCTCCGCCGGACGCCGAAGGCGGTGGTGGGGGCGGCGTTGTCCACGGTGGCCCGGAGCACGCCGTCCACGAACACCCTGGCCACCCCCTGGCCCGGGCCCGTCACCGTGTACCAGTCGAACCCCGTCCCCCGGAACCGCCAGGTGGCCGTGGCCCCGGGGAGGTCGCTCACGACGTAAGCGCCGCCCGAGGCTCCCCGGGCCCCCGCCCGCCGCCAGGAGGTCTCGACAGGAGGGGTGGGCTGCACGGGGCCTCCGTCGACGGAGAAGGCGTCCACCGAGACGAACGTCCCGGTGGCTGCGGCGTGGCCCTTCTTCCCCAGGACCCGGATCGTGAGGACGTGGTCCCCGGGCTCGAAGTCCCCGAAGGAGCGCCCCGCGCCGAACCGGACGGTGGGGGCGTACTGGTCGACCGTCCCCTGGGGGACGCCGTCTACGAGGACGGCGGCCAGCCCCCGGTCCGGGCCCCGCACGCCGTACCACCGGACGGAGCTCCCCGTGAACCGGAACGTAAGCTCCGCCCCGGGCCGGTGCTCGGCCAGGTAGGAGCCGCCGAAGGCCCGTTCGGCCCGGACGCGGGCCCAGGAGTACGTGGACCAGGGGTTGACCTCCTGCACGCTCGTCGCGGCCCGGAACCGTTTCGTGGTCCCGGGCTCCACGGGGTTGCCCTCGGGGTCGGCCACGAGCGGCGCCGCCCCTGGAGGGTTGACCACGACCGCGTAGCGCTGCCCGGGGAGGAGGGGGTCGGCCGGCTGCACGAGCACGGACCGCACGCGCCCGGCTCCGCAGTCGACCCGCGACCCCGCCCCGTCCAGGCAGGCCAAGGAGGTGAGCAGGTCCCGGGCGTCCCCGGCCACCCTGAGCACCACGCTGGCGGCGCTCACCCCGCCCACGGGCTCGTCGAAGCGCACCGCGACGGGCGAGATGAGCGTGGCCGGCCTGGCCAGGGAGGCCTTGGGCGAGACGTCCAGGAAGTTCGCCACGACGTCGTGGGCCCGGTCCACCGCCAGCACGCAGGGCCCGGTCCCCGAGCAGGCCCCGCTCCAGCCCAGGAAGGCCGAGCCCAGGAACGGGGTGGCCGTGAGGGTCACGGCGGACCCCGCCACGAAGGTGGCCCGGCAGGCGGTCCAGCCCGTCCCGCACGCGATGCCCGGCGCGGAGCTCTGCACGGTCCCCTTCCCGTCGCCGGCGGGCGTGACCGACACCGGGAAGCCGAACGTGGCCCCGACCGTCCGGTCGCCAGTCATCGTGAGGGAGCACGGCCCGGTCCCCGAGCACGCCCCCGACCACCGCAGGAACTCCCCTCCCGGGTCGGGGGTGGCCGAGAGCGTCACGGTGCCGTCCGGGTCCGCCAGCCGCTCGCAGCTCCCGCCGCCCGTCCCGCAGACGATGCCCGGCGGGTCGCCGGTGACCGTGCCCCCGGGCGTGGCGGTGACCGTGAGCTTCCGGACGAGCACCCCCGAGAGGTCCGTGCCGTTGTAGCGGTCGCCGTCCACGCAGCCCGCGATCCCCGGGACGCTGGCGCAGCTGGTCCACTGCCAGAACGTCCACCCGTGGCCGCCCCAGTTGTCGGCGGGTACCGTGGGCTGGGAGTTCGAGGTCCAGTGGGCCACCCACAGGAACCGGTAGCCGGCATCGGCGAAGGCCCTCGTGTCGCCCATGGCGGACTTCCAGAACCCGGGGCTCGAGTAGATCATCGGGCGGACCCCCAGCCGCTCCCGCACCCGCTCCAGCCAGGCCGTGGTCCAGCGGATCAGGGCATCCGTAGAGAGGCCCCCGGTCACCTCGAGGTCCAGGGCGGGGACGATGTCGCCCGCTGCCAGGCCCGCCGTGTCGACGAAGTGGTCCGCCTCCACGACGGGGTCGTCGGCCCTGCCGTCGGGCCGGGCGAAGTGGTAGGCGGTGACTACGAGCCCCGCCGCGGTGGCCCCGGCCCGGTTGGCCTGGTAGCGGTCGTCCACGAAGGTCCTTCCCTCCGTGGCCTTGAGGATGGCGAACCGGACGCCCGAGCCCGCCACCGCCGTCCAGTCCACGTCCCCCTGCCAGTGGGAGACGTCCACCCCGGGCAGGTAGGCCTGGTCGGCGCGGGCCGCCCGCGGGGCCGCCAGGGCGCCCACGACCAGGAGGGCCCCGAGCCACGCGGCCAGCCCCGGAGCCGGGCCCACCTTCCGACGGTTCGGACGAGCGCGCATCCCCCTCGCGTGGTATCGGGCCGAGCCCCCCGGCCGTTCACCGGGGGAACTGCATGCTAGGGGACCGCCGAGGAGCGCTCAAGGGGGGTGGGCTCGGGGCCCCAGGACGCGGTGCGGCCCGGGGGTCCCGTTCCGCCCCCACCGGCCCGCCCGCCCGACCGCCCTCACACGGTGACCGCGTGGCGCGGGACCAGGGCCTCGGCCAGGACCAGGGCTTCCGACGAGACCTGGCCCGGCTGCAGCTCGCGGCGGACGGCCAGGCGCTCTAGGATGGCTCCGGCCACCTGCTCCTCCGTCACCCCGGGGACCTCGTCCTCCACGCTCCCCACCGTGGCCGGGTCCCACTTGAGCCCCAGCGCTCGGTACACGGGGACCAGGACTTCCCGGACCCGGTCGCCGCCCCGGACCACCACCACGCCCCCCACGTGGGCCCCGCCCGCTACCAGACGCTGCCCCAGCCCGGCCAGCTTCGTCGTGCCCCGGGCGTTCACCGAGTGCTCGCCGGGGCAGTACTCCCCCGGGACCTCGCCCACCCGGGCGTCGACCCCGAGGGACCGCAGGGCCTCGGCGAGGACCCCGGCGGCCTCCTCGAACCGCTCCCGGGTGCGGGCCCGGGGCTCGGGGTCGGGGACGGCCCAGGACAGGGCCAGGGTGCCCTCGTGGAACACGGCCGCCCGCCCCCCGGCCAGCCGGAGGACGGCGCCGAAGCCGAGCGAACGGGCGTGGGCCACGGCCTCGGGGAAGCCCGGGGCCAGACGGTCCTTGGGCCCGAAGGCCACCACCGCAGCCGGCCGGTGGAGCCGGAGGGTCTCCGGCTCCGCGCCCTGAGCCACCCGCCGCAGGATCGCGTGGGACACCGCCATGTCCCGCTCGGGGGGCGAGGGGAAGGCCTGCCGGAGCACGCGGACAAGCCCGCTGCCGCCCCCGGGGCGGGTCACGCCATCCGCTCCCAGGTCACCTCGTAGTCGGGGACCGCGGCACGGAGCAGGCTGTCCACGGGGCAGTAGCGGGCCACCAGGTCCGCCAGCCGCCGCAGGCGCTCGTCGGGCTCGGCGGTCCGGATCCGCACCCTGAGACGGACCCGCTGGTAGTGGACCGGCACGGGTGCCAGCCCCATCCTCCCCCTGATGTCGACCGTGCCCTCCGCGTCCATCTCGAGGTCCTCGTAGCTGAACCGCATCTTGGCGGCCATCCTGGCCGTCGAGACGTTCGTTCAGGCGCACAGCGCCACGAGCACGTACTCGAGCGGGGTGGGGCCTCGGTCCTCCCCGCCCCGCCGAGCAGGCTCGTCGGAGACCAGGGGCGGGAAGTGGCGCACCCGGATCTCGGAGGCGGAGTGGGTGAGCATCCTCCCCCTGGCCCGGTTCACCACCACGTACTCGCGCACGCCGTTCGGCTCGCCCATCCTCACCTCCGCACCACCCCAAGGTGTTCGGCCAGCCAGTCGGCCACGAGCGGCCGGTACTTGTAGGGGATGTTGTTGCAGACGTGGTTGCCCTCCGGGTACATGACGAGCTCGGCGTTGGGAGCCTCCGCCGCCACCCGTTCCGCGTGCTGCCAGGGGATGAGCCGGTCGAGCTTCCCGAACACGACCAGCAGGGGCTGGCGCACCCTGGGGAGCGCGTCCCGGAGGTCGAGCTCGAAGGCCCGCTTCTCGGCCTCCGCTTCGTCGACGGCTCCCGAGTGGTACCGGAAGGCCTCTCGGGTGAGGGACGGGAGCCGAGGCCAGCACTCGCCGAAGTTGTACGGGCCCCCGATGGCCGCGGCGGCCACGATGCGGGGCTCGAAGGCGGCCGCCCGGGGCGCGTAGTAGCCCCCGAGGCTCACCCCCGCCACGCCCACCCGGGTCAGGTCCAGGCCCGGGCGCTCGGCCAGGTGGTCGAGGAGCGCCGCCACGGCCACCTCGTAGTCGGGGCGGATGTGGGTGGTCCGTCCCGTCTCCCCCTGGCCCGGGCCGTCCAGGGACACGGTGGCCATGCCGCGAGCCAGGAAGACGTTCTCCCAGTGAAAGAACTCCTCCTTGGTGGAGTCCAGCCCCGGCAGGAGCACCACCAGGGGCGCGGGGACTGGGGGCTCGCCGGGCCCGCCCGGAGGCCGCCGGAGGTTGGCCACCATGGTCGTCCCCTCGAAGGGCACCTCCAGCCGCTCCGCCGTGGGGTCCAGGAGCCGGTGGGCCTGGCGAAGGGCCTGGACCGAGAGCTCGGCCACCCGCCGGTGCTCGTCCAGGTCCACCAGCCAGAGGAAGGTGGCGAAGTGGTAGCCGAGGGCCGCCCGGACCCAGGCCTCGCCCGCCGTGAGCGTCCGCCCCCGGGCCTCGGCCTCCCGGGCCAGCTCCGCGTGGAGGTGGCCGTTCTCCTCCCAGGCCGGCAGCCACTCCTCCCACCGCTCGAGGCGGGAGGTGACCCGCACGAAGTCGTTGTAGTCGACCCCCTGGGCCACCATGCGGGGGGCCCAGTTGGCCACGGCCGCCTCGATCCGTTCGTCAGGCACGGGCCACCACCTCCTCCAGGCTCATCCCGAAGTCCTTCAGCATCACCATGGCAGCGTTGCGGCCGGGCGCCGCCGACACCGACCCTCCGGGATGGGTCGTGGCCCCCGTCTGGTAGAGGCCCGGGATGGGCATCCGGTGCTCGGCCCAGCCCGGGGCGGGCCGCAGGGCCCCGGACTGGGCGATGCCCATGTCGCCCCCGTGACAGCTCCCGTGCCAGTTGTGGGGATTGAACCGCTCGAGGTCGAGGGGGCTCTTCACCACGGAGGCCAGGATCACCTCGTCGGTGAGGTTGGGGGCGTAGCGGCGGAGCTGCTCCAGGTTGGCCCGGGACACCTCGTCTTTGATCTCGTCCCACCGCTCCGGCCCCTCCGGGAGCTCGTAGGGCTGGAACCCGATCACCTTGAGCGTGTGCTTGCCCTCCGGGGCCCTGGACGGGTCGGCTACCGTCGGGGTCACCACGAGAAGGACCGGGTCGTCCGTGGCCACCCTGCCGGCGGCGAACTCCGGGCCCACCCGCAGCATCCGCTCCACGGAGGTGGGGATCCCCACAGCCACCGAGGTAAGGGTCTCGTCCTCCTCCACCGGGAACTGGGGCGGCTCGGCCAGCGCGTAGTGGGTGACGAACATGGACACGCCGGGGTTCCAGGTGTCTACCCCGTAGAGGAAGTCCTCCCTCCACGCCTCCCGAGGCGCCATCTCCACCAGGTGCTTCACGTGGACGGTGGAGAGGACCGCCCGGGAGGCGAGGTAGCGCTCGCCGCCCTCGGTCTCCACGCCCACGCAGCGCCCTCCCTCGAGGACCAGGCGTGTCACCCGTTTCCCCGTGAGGATCACCCCGCCGTGGTCCTCGATGAGCCTGGCCAGGGCGCGGGGGAGGGCGGCCGACCCTCCCCGGGGCAGGGTCCAGCTGTGCCGCTGGCGCCCATAGGCCAGAGAGTAGGCGAGGAGTCCCGTCCCCGGCCGGTCGGGCGGCTGGACGGTCATGAACGCCATCCAGAGCATGAAGGCCCGGGTGTGCTCGTCCTCGAACTCGCTCCGGATCACCTCCCAGGCGCTCATGGCCTGGCGGCGCAGCCACTTCCTCCCCTGCGGGTGGGAGGCCAGGAGCTCGGGGAGGCTTCCCGCCCACCCCGCCGGCGTGTAGCGGTAGCGCCCAAAGAGGGGGGCCACGGACTCGTAGTCCCGCATCATCTGCCGGAAGGCGTCGGCGTCGGCCTTGGAGAACTTGGCGAACTCCTCGCAGGTCCGGTCCAGATCCCGCCACTGGGTGAGCCACGTGCCGTCGGGGAAGGGGACGTGGACCACGGGGTCGGGCTGGAGGTACTCCAGGCCGTACTCGTCCAGGTGGAGCTCGTTGTCCCGGATGGTGGGACTGGCCTGGATCAGGTTGTGGGCGGTGGAGCAGGTGTCGTGCAGGAAACCCGGGAGGGTGAGCTCCTCGGTGGCGGTGTCGCCCCCCACCATGGGCCGGGCCTCCAGGACCAGGCAGCGGAGCCCGGCCTTCGCCAGGTACGCCGTGGCGACCAGGCTGTTGTGCCCGGCCCCCGCCACCACCACGTCGAAGCGGTCGTCGCTCCCGCTCACCTCTTCCTCCTTCCACCTGGGTCGTCCAGCGCGTCCGAGGCCTCCCGGGCCTCGGAGAACAGCCCCTGGGGGTCGTGGGCCACCCGGCCCCCCACCAGCGTCGCCACCACCCTGACCTGGGAGAGCCGCTCCGGCGGCACCGAGAGCGGGTCGTCGGAGAGCACCACGAGGTCCGCGAGCTTGCCCTCCTCCAGCGAGCCCAGGTCGCGCTCCCGGAAGATGCTGTAGGCGGCGTCCACCGTGTACAGGCGGAGGGCCCGCTCCGGGTCGATGGCCTCCTCGACGCCCACCTCCTCGCCGAACACGTTGCGGCGGTTTACGTAGGTGGCCATCCCCAGGAGCGGGGAGAGCCCCACGTCGGAGCCGCCGTTCAGGCGGACTCCGCCCTCCAGCCAGGTGCGGTTGGCGAACAGGTTGTCAGCCCGCCGGCGCCCCCAGTACCGGCGGTAGTAGTGGGACTGGGTCCAGATGACCGGCTGCTGGGTGGCCACCACGACCCCCAGCTCCTGGGCCCGCTCCACCGACCGGCGGCCGGGAAACACCCCGCCGTGGGTGATGACCCACCGCCGGTCCCGGATCCCTACCCGGCGGTCCACGGCCTCGTAGACGTCCAGGACGAGCTCCAGGGCGGCGTCACCCGAGGCGTGGACCTCCATCTGAAAGCCCCGCTCTGCGGCGGCCCGACACACGGCCTCGAGCACCTCCGGGGGGTGGCGGAGGAGCCCCCGCCACCCCGGCCCGAACCGGTCCTCGGCGAACGGCTCGTGCATGAGCGGGGCTTCCACCAGCCCGTCCGCGTGGAGCTCCCCGATGGCCCCCACCCACAGCCATCGGTCCCCGTGGCCGGTGGGGGGGCCCAGGGCCTCCACGGCGGCCGGGATCTCCTCCGGAGGGCGGTGGAAGTAGTTGGAGCTCCCCCGGAGGTTGGCCTGCCAGCGGACGGGGAGCTCGCCCCGAGCGTGGAGGTCCTCGAGGATCGGCCACACGTCTGCCGACTGGTTGACCACCGTGGTCACCCCGAGCTGCAGGAGGTGGCGGCTCATGGTCAGGATGGCCTCCCGCCACTGCTCGCCCGGGGTCGGGGGGAGGTGGGGCAGGGCCAGGTCGAACAGGGCGTTGTCCAGGACCCACCCGGTCGGCTCCCCCGTGGACGGGTCCCGGAAGAGGTAGCCGCCCTCCGGGTCGGTGGTATGCCGGTCGATGCCGAACCGCTCCAGGGCCCGGCTGTTCACCACGCCGAGGTGCCCCCGGACCCGCATGAAGAAGGGGTGGTGGGGAGCGGCCCGGTCCAGCTCCCACCGGTCGGGGAACCGGCTGTCCTCGACCAGGTCCGTGGGGTAGTTGGGCGAGCCCAGGATCCACTCCCCGGGCGGGGTGACCCTGGCCCGCTCCTCCACCCTGGCCAACAGGTCGTCCACCGAGCGGCACCCCTCGAACTGCACGAACCGGGGGAGCATGTACAGCCCGTAGTGGGCGGCGTGCACGTGGGCGTCGATGAAGCCCGGGGTGACTGTCCGGCCGCCGAGGTCCACCACCCGGGCCCCGGGCCCCGCCCGACCCAGGACCTCTCGGTCCTCGCCGACGGCAACCACGCGCTCCCCCAAGATGGCCAGGGCCGTGGCCCGGGGCCGGTCCGGGTCCATGGTGAGGACCCGGGCCCCCCGGACGATGAGCGCCGCGTCCGGCCCCGGAGCCCTCACGGGTCGCCCTCCAGCCCGAAGAGGCGGGCCGCGTTGCCCCCCAGGACCAGGGCCTCCTGGGCCGGGTCCAGGCCCAGAGCCCGGACCTCCTCCACCGGCCGCTCGCTGCCCATGTCGAAGGGGTGGTCGGAGCCCAGCAGCACGTGGTCGGGCCCCACGTACGCCACGAGCTCGCGCAGGAGGTCGAGGTCGTGGGTGACGGTGTCGTAGTGGAGGCGACGCAGCGAGCCGTCCGGCGGCTCGGAGAGCCGGGACCGAGCCTGGGGCTGGAACCGATGGGCGTGGCGCAGCCGTCCCCGCACCGCCATGAGGGCCCCTCCCCCGTGGGCCAGGACGACCCGGAGGCCGGGGTGACGCTCGAGCACCCCGGCCATGACGAGGTGGGCCGCGGTGGCCGCCGTCTCCAGGGGGTTCCCCACCGTGTTCCAGAGGTAGTAGTCCTCGAAGACCGGCAGGTCGAACCCTCGCGTCGTGGGGTGGACGAAGACCACGGCCCCTAGGGCCTCCGCAGCTTCCCAGAAGGGCTCGAAGCGGTCGTGGCCCAGGTACGCCCCGGCCACGCTGGCCGCCACCTCCACCCCGCGGACCCCGGGGAGGGCGAGGAGCCCCGCGAGCTCCCGGGCCGAGAGCTCAGGGTCCTGGAGGGGCAGGGCCCCCACGGCGCTCACCCGGCCCGGGTGGGCCTGGGCCGCCCGGGCCAGGCCCTCGTTCTGGAGCCGACACACCCCGAGGGCTTCCTCCACTGGCAGCTCGTAGGGGAGGAGTTGGACCCAGGGCGAGAGGACCACGTGGTCCACGCCCCGTTCCGCCTCCTGCTCCACGATCCGCTCCACCCACACGAACTCCCCTACGGCGGACCGGATGGCCTTGCCTCCGAACTCGACCACCTGTCGCCCCTCCTCCCAGCGCACGCTGGGGCGCCAGGGCTCGTGGGGCGCGACTTCTCTGGTCACCTCGGGGACGATCACGTGGGCGTGGACGTCGACCACCATGGGCTAGGGCCGCAGGATGAGGAGGAGGGCCCCGGCCACGATGAGCCCGGCCCCCGCCCACAGCTTGGGCGTCACCACCTCCAGGTGCCGCCCCAGGAGCGGCGGGGCCAGGACCATGACCGTAGGGACGGCCAGGAGACTCAGGGCCAGGACGACCGCCACGGTCGTCCGCTCCAACGCGATCCAGCGGAACCAGGTGGAGAGGCCCACGAGGACCCCGGCGGCCAGCTTGAACCCACGCTCCCCCCGCGCCAGCCAGCCGCCCACCAGGCCGGCCGACCGCCGCAGGAGGACGACGGCCCCGTAGGCCGCAGTGGCCACCACCATGCTGAAGGTCACCCCCAGCAGGGGAGAGGGGAGCTCCCGGAGTCCGGCCCGGATGAAGACGGGGCTCACCGACCAGGACAGGGCCGCCCCCAGCCCGGGAGCGGCCGCCAGGAGCGCCTTGCCCCACCGGCGGCCTGGGCTCCACGGCTCCGGGCCCAATGCAGCCCGGCCGGGCCCGGAGGCCGGTCCCAAGGCCCCTCCGGTCCCCGCAAGGGCCGCCCCGGCCACCGCCGGGGCCGGGGAGGAACGGCCGGCGGCCCGCTCGCCGCCCACCGTGTAGACCCCGGCTACCATGAGGGACATCCCGGCCAGGGCCACCCCGCTCGGTGACTCGCCCAGGGTGACGAAGGCCAGGAGCGCCCCGAAGAGGGGGGTGGTGGCCACGAGGGGGCTGGTCCGGGAGGCGCCGATCCGCTGCTGGGACGTGGCGAGCAGGGTCCAGCCCACGAGGAAGTGGACCACCCCGGCCAGGGCAAAGTTGAGCAGGGCCCACGCCGAGGCACGTCCCAGGAGCCCCAGGTTCTCCGTGGAGGCGGCCACGGCCGCGAGGACCGCCGTGGCCAGCAGGAGCTGGACGAAGGTGGAGCGGAAGACGTCCACCCCCCGCAGGGTCCGCCGGTTGAGCGTCTGGAAGACGCCGAACCCGATGCCGGCCAGCGCCGCCCACACCGCCCCGGACATCACGGGAGCTTGGCCCGCTCGCCCGGGGCCTCCGCCCGGGCCCCGATCCGCCCTCCCAAGTACAGCTCGGCCACCCTCGGGTCGGCCAGGAGGCTTGCCGCGGGGGCTTCCAGGGCCACCGTCCCCAGCTCCAGCACGTACCCCCGGTGGGCGATGGAGAGGGCGCTCCTCGCGTTCTGCTCCACCATGAGGACGGTGACCCCGGCCTCTTCGTTCAGCCGGCGAATGGTGTCGAACACGAGCTTGGCCATCCGGGGAGCCAGGCCCATGGAGGGCTCGTCCAGGAGCATCATGCGAGGGGTCATCATGAGGGCCCGGCCGATCTCCAGGATCTTCTGCTGCCCCCCGCTCAGGTTGCCCGCCCGCTCGTTCCGCCGCTCCGCGAGCAGTGGGAACAGGCCGTAGGTGCGTTCCAGGCGTCGTTGACGCTCCCTACGGTCCTTCACGCTGTAGGCCCCGAGGAGGAGGTTCTCGTGGACGCTCATGCCCGGGAAGGCGCTGTGTCCCTGGGGGACGTGGGCCACGCCCAGGCGCAGGATCACGTCCGGGCGCAGCCCTCCGATGGAGCGCCCGTCGAAGGTGATCTGGCCCCAGGTGGGGCGGAGCAGCCCGGAGACCGTCCGCAGGACGGTGGACTTCCCCGCCCCGTTGGGGCCGATCAGGCACACCACCTCGCCGGGGTCCACGTGGAGGGAGACCCCCTGGAGGACCTTGACCCCCCGGAGGTACCCGGCCTCCACGTCGCGCAGCTCGAGGAGCGCCATGCTCACACCCCCAGGTAGGCCTCGAGGACGGCCGGGTTGGCCCGGACCTCGTCGGGAGGGCCCTCCGCCAGCAGGCGACCCTGGTCCAGGACCAGGACCCAGTCGCAGAGCTCCATGACCAGCCCCATGTTGTGTTCGACCACCAGGAACGTGACGCCCTGGCCGTTGAGCTCCCGGATGAGCTCGGCGAGGAACTGCACCATGGTGGGGTTGATGCCCCCTGCGGGCTCGTCCAGCAGGACGAGGTGAGGCTCGGACATGAGGACCGCCGCGAACTCCAGGAGCTTCTGCTGGCCGAAGGAGAGCTTGACCGCAGGCTCGTCCTTGAGGTGGAGGAGTCCCACCCGCTCCAGGAGCTCCAGGGCCCGCTCCTCCTCGGCCTTGAGTCGGCCGGGGCCCAGGAGGGAACGGACGCCCACCTTTCGCAGGGGGACGATCATGTTCTCGAGCACCGAGAGGTTCCAGAACAGCCGGGTGATCTGGAAGGTCCGGCCCAGCCCCAGGTGACAGACCTGGTGAGGGCGGAGGCCCGTGATCCGCCGACCGTCCAGGTACACCTCCCCAGCGTGGGGACGGTAGAAGCCGGTGATCACGTTGAAGAGCGTGGTCTTCCCCGAGCCGTTGGGGCCGATGAGCCCGGTGATGCTCCCCTCCCGAACCTGGATCGAACAGCCGGCCAGCGCCGTGATCCCGCCGAACCGCCGGGTCACCGCCTCGGTGCGCAAGGCCACGCTCATGGATTCCCCTCTCCTACACCGTCTCCAGCCACCCAGAACTCACTCTCTATATGTTCGCATCGTCTTGATCCCTCACTTCACATGAAGCTCGACACTGAACTGATTGATCACCTCGGTCTCCGATTCGCCCACCCACAGCATGCTCTCAATGCTGGCACTTCCCACGCCTGGGAGGAAGATCCCAGGCTCGATATTGACGAAACTATTAGGTTGTATTTCGACTATCTCTCCACGAGCAATCACAGGTCTCACTGACGTGGCGATTCCAGTCGTGTGACCGAGGTAGACATGGTTTATCTTGTCTGCCAATCTAGCCCTTTCAGCCACCTCATAGCCTCGCGTCCAGATTTCCCCGCCCGGAACGCCCGGACGCACAGCCTGAAGCATCGTCTCATACATCTCCAGACAGATATCGAAAATCCGCCGCCGCTCAGGTGTGGGCTCTCCGATGGCGATTGTCCGACAACAGTCGTTGTAATACCCTGCCCACGAGCAGGTGAGGTCAAACCAGAACATCTGGCCAGGCTCTAGTCTCCGGGAGGTGAACAGAAACGGACGGACGTTGCTAATTGCCTGGCTGAACGACCCAATATTCACGTGTGTCGAGAAGCCACTCCCATGCAAGAACTCGGCTCCGAGCGAAGCCATTGCCCGATACGCGGCGAAGCACACCTCGAACTCAGGAACTCCGGCATCTGCTGCTTCTACTGCTGCTGCGTGGCCCAGATCAGCAATCTGAGCTGTTCGGCGAACCATCGCCTGGTCGTATTCGCTTGGGGTCGCGACGATCCGCTCCCAGATCAGCTTGCCCTCTTCGAACATGGCTGCCGGGGCGGCCTCCCGAAGGGCTCTCCAGTAGACTACTGGAAGCTCAGATTCAACTATGGCGATGCGGGCCCGTTCCAAGCCCCTCTCCCGGAGTGCGCCGTGAAGGACAGTGCGCATCTCGTCGTACAGCCACCTACGGTTCGCATTCGGGAAGACCCTGATGTCCTGAATCCACGACATGCTTCGAGCCTCGTCCAAGTGCCAACCTTGGTCAATAAGCAATAGCGGATCGCCCGCCACAGGTATAAGAAGAAACGAACTGGCGGTGGGAAACACGTGGACGTACCCCGCCAGGTATCGCGCAGGCTCCGGCAGGCTGCCTGCCGATCCGAATACTAGAAGCGCATCAAACTGTGCGTCAGAGAGGAACCGTCGTACTCTTTCGATGCGATTCGTGCACTCTTGCTCAGGAGGCTTCGGGGCTCGGCCAAGCGACTTCTCAACAGTCTCCATGTGCCCCTCGCCAAGTTCCCCCGCCAGCAGGTCGGAATTCATGAACGCCCACCTCCTTTCATGTGCTTCCCCCTTCTCGGCCATCAACGACGCGTCCAAACTCGAACTACTCCCCGCTGGATTCTTCCCGCTTTCCAACGAGCATCTCACCAATTCGCTTTGCCCCTGCGTAGGCGGACCCTTGCCTCCCCCGTTTCTCAACCAAGGCCGCAGCTGTAGGCACCAGACCCTTCGGCAGCCCGAGAATGACTGCCAGCATCGCCACTCCCAGGACGGCAATATGAAGCTGGGTGGATCCCAGTCGAAACCGCAGAAAGTCAGCGAGGGGTACGAGAATGACTGCTCCCAAGGTCGGGCCGAATACTGTGCCCAGTCCACCCAGCATCGCCACAAGGATCATCTCCACCGCGACCATGATATCGAACGCGAAGATCGGACTTATGTGCACCTGCCGGTAGGACCAGATGCCCCCAGCGAGCGCCACGAAATAGGCACTCACCACGAAGGCGAGGATCTTGTAGGCGGTCGTGTTCACGCCTACTGCCGATGCCTTCTCTTCGTCTTCACGGATCGCCTGTAACCCAAGGCCGAATCGTGTTCTGCGGATGAACGCAGCAGCGGCCACGCTAAGGATCCATACACTTAGCATGTAGTAATAGAAGGGCAATTGTGCGTATTGAGCCGGCCATGGCGGTAATGGTTGACTGATTCCAGAGGACCCACCGGTAATCCCTCTCAGGTTGAGCGCCAATATCCGAAATATAAGTAACATGGCGATAGAGGCGATCACAAAGGCTGACCCCGTTGTTCGCAGCATGACCCACCCCAGGCCGGCAGCAACAAGAGAGACGCCAACCGCTAGAACTGGTGAACTCCAGAGCGGATCCCAACTCCAGTACCTGGCGGCAATCGCCACTGCGTAGGCTCCGAGTCCGAAAAACGCGCTATGACCCAGCGATTTGTACCCTGCGTATCCACCAAGAATATTCCAAGACGTCCCCATAGTCGCCATCATCAGCACATTGAAACCCAGAACGTGGTAGTAGGGCTCTGGGTAGAGCCAGGGAAACCCCACGGCGATAGCCGTCAGGCCCACCCAGCCCACGTAATAGCTCACTTTGAGCCCGCTGAGACCTCCGGGCGCACGTGGCCCCATCACGCCTCCCGAACCCGAGCCCCCATCAATCCCTCAGGACGCACAATCAGGACGACAAACAGAAGCAGGTAGAAGACGATCGGCGACAGATAAGTTGTGATGGTTACACTAGCGATAGCCTCCACCACACCCATAACTATCGCGGCGATCAGTGCCCCCGGCAGACTACCAAGACCCCCTAAGACCACGATGGAGAGCATTTTCGAGATCCATTCCTCGTGGCTGCTCGGATTGAAGGCAAAGTTGAGCGCGAACATGGCTCCGCCCGCAGCCACCGTCGCCAAGCCTAGCCCGAACGTGACCGCTCGCACACGGCCCAAGTTTATCCCTACCAGCTGGGCCGCTTCGGCGTTTTGCATGGTGGCTCGAATCGCTCGTCCCATGTCTGACCAGCGTAAGAAGGCGTACAAGGGTCCCACGACGGCGATTGCCTCCCCCATGCCGAGCAGCCGGACCATGCGAATCCTGAGTTCCATCCCACCGAGGTCGAGCTGAACCACGGAATCCGTATATGTCGTCCGCACAGCCCGAGGCGTGGTTTCCCATGCCCATCCGATAACACCGGCGATGACGATAGCGAGCGCGAAGGTAACCAGCACCGTCAAGCCTGGATCACGCCCGGTTCTCGCCAGCAATCCCCTCTCGAGAATCATGCCAAGCACGAAAAAAGCCGGCGCGCTCACAAAAACCGAAAGTAATGGATCCAATCTCAGCAAGGCGTGTGTCCAGTAGGCGAGGTACGCAGCCAACACGAGGAAAGCTCCGTGGGCCACATTGATGACACGCATGACGCCAAATATGAGGCTCAAGCCGGAAACCATCACGGAGTAGACCCCTCCCGTCATGAGGCCGACTACTGCCACCTCGAGAACGACTTCCCAAGACGGCAGATTCATGCTCTCACCGCGCCCATTCGAGGAAAAACCATATCTCTACCATTCGGGCTTAGGCCAGATGGGCTCCGCCTGCGCAAATTCATCCGGACTCACGATGACCAAGTCTCCTTTCTGCCATTGGAGAAGAAGAAACTCTCCCCGTGGTCTTCCGGCTTCGTCAAATGACAACGGACCGACAACGGTGTCGAAAGTCGCTCGATGCAGTTCCTCGATCAGGGCCGCGTTATCGATGGATTGGATGTTCTCGACAGCCTGCTGCAGGACCTGTCCGACAGTGAATGCGTTGGCGGCGTCTTCGGGGATGTCAGCTGGAGTTCCACCGAACATCTCCACGTACTTGGCAACGAACTCCTTGTTCTGGAAGGTCTCGGCTTCAGCAAACCACGAGATTGCAGAGAAGATGCCTTCTGCTGCATCTCCGACGGCCTCGCGGAATGGACCCGGGAGAGACGGCGCCGTCGTAAAGAAAGCCCCCTTCGGTTGAAACCCGGCAGCCTGGTATGCACGGATCTGGTCGGTGCAATCAGTCAAACCAGTGCAACCGCCGATAATGAGATCCGGCTGAAGGTCGGCCAATCGGCTCGCCAGCCCCGACCAGTCGGTGATGTCCGGCGGAACAACCTCATTCAGGACTTCCTCGAGGCCTCCCGCCTTCAGCTGAGGCGACAGTGCCTCCATTACGGCAAGGGCGAAGGGGTCATCCACGCTGGTGGTAGCGAACGTCTTCGGCCGAACTTCCTCAGGCAGGTTGAGGACATATCGGGCAAATGGGTCGGCCTGCTTCGCTGCCACGGCCGGCTGGGCGAAGAAGATGTTGCGAAGTCCCCTGTTGAATACCTCCGGTGCTCCTCCGGCCGGTTCCACGAAAGCGTACCCGTACCGGGCCGCCACCTCGGAGGTGGGGATCACGAGGAAACTCGAGAACGGCCCCACCACCAGGTCCACCTTGTCCACGGTGATGAGCTTCTCGTAGTCGGCCACGGCGTCGTCCTGGTCGCTGGCATTGTCCAGGACGATGAGCTCCACCGGCCGGCCGAGGAGCCCGCCCTGCTCGTTGACCAGGGCCGCCCAGACCTCGTAGCCTTGCCGGGCCGCCGTCCCCGGCTCGCTGAACTCCCCCGTCAGGGGAAGGGACACCCCGATGCGGATGGGGGCCTGCTGGCCAGGACTCTGCTCGGGGGCCGCTCCGCGGGCGCACCCCGCGGCCACGAGGGCCAGCACCAGGACAGGCACCAACAGCGACCATCGGAACCGGTTCATCGTCCCCCTCCCTTCGCTCAGTCGACGACCTGCCAGGGGTCCTCCAGCAACGACACCAGCGTCTCCAGGAAGCGCGCCGCCCGGGCCCCGTCCAGGGCCCGGTGGTCGCAACCCAGGGTCACCGTCACGGCGGGCCGCACGGCCGGGATCCCGTCCGCGGCCACCACCCGGTCGGCCACCCGCCCCACCGCGAGGATGGCCGCCTGCGGGGGGTTGAGGACAGGGGCGAAGGCGTCCACCCCGTACATGCCGAGGTTGGTCACGGTGAACGTCCCCCCCGCCACGTCCGTGGGCCTGAGCGTCCCTCCCATGGCCCGACCGACCACCTCCTCCCGCCACCGGGCCACCTCCACCACCGACCGCCGGTCCGCCCCGTGGAGCACGGGCACGACCAGGCCGTCCGGGACGGCCACGGCCAGCCCCACGTTCACCTCCAGGCTCCGGAACAGCTGCCCGCCCTCCCGCCGGACGTTCACCTCCGGGTGCTTGCGCAGAGCCACGGCCGCCGCCTTCACCGCCACGTCGGTGTACGTCGGTTCGGCCCCGCCCCGACGGCGGAGCTCCCGCACCACCTCCACCAGGCCGGTGGCCTCCACCTCACGGACCAGGAAGAAGTGGGGGGCCGAAGTCCAGCTCGCCGCCATCCGCTCGGCCATGCGCCGCCAGACCGGCCCGACCTCCACGGCCTCCGCGCCCCCCGCCGGGCCCGGCTCAGCGGCCGCCGCCCTCCCGGACGTCCCCGACCCCGAGGCCACGGCCTCCACGTCGGCCTCGGTGACCGCTCCCCCGGGCCCCGTCCCCATCACCTGAGCCAGGTCCACACCGAGCTCCTCCGCCCGACGGCGGGCCCGGGGCGAGGCCGCCGGCCGTCCCCGGGCAGCCGGGGCGCGGGGCCCTCCGTCCTCCGGGAACGCGCCGGGCACCGCCTCGCCCGGGGAGAGGATCCAGGCCAGGACGTGGCCCACCGGGACCTCCTCGCCCTCCCGCACCCGGACCCCCGCCAGGGTGCCGGTGGCCGGGGCCTCCACCTCCACCGTGACCTTGTCGGTCTCCACTTCCATCAGAGGCTCCCCGGCCGCCACGGGCTCGCCCTCCGCCTTGAGCCACCGGAGGAGCTTCCCCGTGTCCTGGGCCACCCCCAGGGCCGGCATCACGACCTCCGTGGCCACCGCTCCTCCCTCACGCCTTGCCCAGGAGCTCCCTGGCCGCTGCAGCCACCGTCTCCGGGGTGGGGACCGTCAGGTCCTCCAGGACTGGGGAGAACGGCACGGGGACGTCCATGGCCCCCAGCCGGCGCACGGGCGCGTCGAGGTGGTAGAAGGCCTCCTCGGCGATGACCGAGGCCAGCTCGGCGGTGACCCCGTAGGACCGGCACCCCTCGTCCACCACGATGACCCGGCCGGTCTTGGCCGCCGAGGCCACGAGCGTCTCCCGGTCCAGGGGGACGGTGGTCCGAGGGTCCACCACCTCCAGGCTGATGCCCTCCGCCTCGAGGAGGTCCGCCGTGGCCAGGGCCACGGCGACCATGCTCGAGGTGGCCACCACGGTGACGTCGGTCCCCTCCCGCTTGACCTCGGCCACTCCCAGGGGGATGACGAACTCCCCCTCCGGGACCGGCCCCCGCAGCTGGTAGGTCATCTTGTCCTCGAACACGACCACCGGGCTGTCGTCCCGGATGGCCGCCTTGAGCAGGCCCTTGGCGTCCCGGGGGGTGGCAGGCAGGGCCACCTTGAGCCCGGGCACGTGGCTGAACCAGGCGTGGAGGCTCTGGCTGTGCTGGGCGGCGGATCGCCGCGTGGCCCCCAGGGTGGTGTGGACCACGAGGGGGACCCTGAGCTTGCCCCCCGACATGTAGTGGATCTTGGCCGCCTGGTTCACGAGCTGGTCCATGGCCAGCGTGAGGAAGTCGCCGAACATGATGTCCACCACGGGGCGCAGGCCGGTCATGGCCGCCCCCACGGCGATCCCGGTGATCCCGGCCTCCGAGATCGGCGTGTCCACGACCCGCTCCGGGCCGAACTCGTCGATCAAGCCGGCAAGGACCTTGAAGGGGTGCCCGGCCTCCCCCACGTCCTCCCCGATCACGAACACCGAGGGGTCGCGCCGCATCTCCTCGGCCAGGGCCTCCCGGACGGCCTGGGCGAAGGTGAGCTCCCGCACCCCCGCGCCTGCCTGGACCTGGACCGGGCTACGCGTAGACATGCTGGTCCACCTCGGACGGGTCAGGGTAGGGAGCCTCCAGGGCCGACCGGAGGCCGGCCTCCACCTCCGCCTCCACGGCCTCCCGGACCCGGTCGAAGTCCTCCTGGGTGGCGAGCCCCTGGGCCACGGCCCAGCCGGCCAGCGTGGCGAGGGGGTCCCGGTGCGTCTTCCACTCCTCCTCCTCCTCCCGGGAGCGGTAGTAGCTCCGGTCCACGTCGCCCACGTGGTGGCCCAGGTAGCGGTAGGTGAGGCACTCGAGGAAGGAGGGGCCCTCGCCCCGCCGGGCCCTGGCCACGGCGGCCCGGGCCGCCACCAGCACGGCCCGCACGTCCTGCCCGTCCACGGAGACCGCGGGGATGCCGAAGGCCAGGGGGCGGTCCAGGACCTCGCCGGCCGTCGTCTCTCGGTAGTGGGTGTACTCGTTGTACAGGTTGTTCTCGCAGACGTAGATCACCGGGAGGGACCACAGGGACGCCATGTTCATGACCTCGTAGAGGACCCCCTGGCCCAGGGCCCCCTCCCCGAAGAAGCACACCGCCACCTGGCCCGTCCCCCGCCGCTTGGCGGAGAGGGCGGCCCCGGTGGCGATCCCCGCGCTCCCCCCCACGATGGCGTTGGCCCCCAGGTTCCCGCCGTCGGGGTCGGCGATGTGCATGGAGCCGCCCTTGCCCCGGCAGTAGCCGTCCGCCTTGCCCAGCAGCTCCGCGAACATCCGGTCCACCCGAGCCCCCTTGGCCAGGCAGTGCCCGTGGCCCCGGTGGGTGCTCGTGATGTAGTCGTCGGGCCGGAGCGCCTCGCACACCCCCACCGCCACCGCCTCCTGGCCGATGTAGAGGTGGGCCAAGCCCGGCATCTTGGCCGACTGGTAGAGCTGGTTGACCCGCTGTTCGAAGAGCCGGATCCGGACCATGCCCTCGAACATCCGGAGGGCCTCCTCCCGAGAGAGGTCCGCCGCCTCCGCCTCGAGGCTGAGCCGGCCTCCCACCGTCACCGCCTCCCTCCGGGCCACGGCCTCACCTGACCCCGGCCATCCGGGCCAGGACCTCGAAGAGGACCGCGAAGTCCTGCTTCTCGAGGCCCATGGCCCGGGCCGCCGTGAGCCACTCGTTCACCACGGCGGTCGTGGGGAGGGGAACGTCGAGCTCCCGTCCGGCCTCCAGGGCGAGCAGGAGGTCCTTCTGCATCATGTTCACGTCGAACCAGGCCTCCTCCGGCATCTGCAGCACGAAGGGACCGCGGTACTTGATCATGGGGGAGGCGATCACGCTGGCCAGGAGGACCTCCACCGCCTTCTCCCTGGGGATCCCCGCCTTCTCCGCCAGCAGGACCCCCTCGCTGAAGGCCAGCATCTGCACGGCCAGGCTCAGGTTGGTCGCCACCTTCATCAGGACCGCCTGGCCGTTCCCCCCTACGTGCGTGACGGTGGGGCCGATGGCCAGCAGCAGGGCGCGAACCCGCTCCAGGGCCTCCGGGTCGCCGCCCACCATGATCGAGAGGCGGCCTTCCTCGAGCGTGCTCACGCTGCCGGAGACCGGGGCGTCGAGCATCCGGGCCCCCCTGGCCGCCGCCTCCTCCGCCAGGCGGCGGCTCACGGAGGGGCTGGCTGTGCTCATGTCGACGTAGACCTTCCCCGGCCCCAGGCCGGCCAGGATCCCCTCCTCCCCTTCGGCCACCGCCAGCAGGGCCTCGGTGCCGGTGACCATGCTGAAGGTCACTTCGGACCGCTCCGCCACCTCCCGGGGGGAACCCGCCAGCTCCATCCCTCGCTCCACGAGCCACTGAGCCTTGGAGCGGGTGCGGTTGTAGCCGACCACCCGGTAACCGGCCTCCATGAGGCGCCTGGCGATCCTGCTCCCCATGACGCCCAGGCCTACGAACCCCACCCGCTCGGTCACGGTTCGACCTCCTGCTCCCCGAGGACGCTCAGGATCTCGCCCTCCACCCGGAGGAGGTGCTCCCGCATCCGCTGGCGGGCCGCCTCGGGCTGGCGGGCCTCGATGGCCTCGAGGATCTGGCGGTGCTGCTGGGCCGAGCGCTCGGGGCTGCCGGGGATGCTGAACACCGAGCTCAGGGCCCGCCGCATGACGTCGCGGACAGCGTTCATCATGTGCCAGGCGATGCGGTTGCCGGTGGCCCGGGCCACCGCCAGGTGGAACTCGACGTCCGCCCCGATGTAGCGGTCCCTGGAACCGAGACCGGAGAGCATCTCCTCCACGGCGGCCCGCATCCGGGCCAGGTCCTCCTCGGTGCGCCTGGCGGCGGCCAGGCCCGCCGCCTCGACCTCGATGATCTTGCGGACCTCGTAGAGCTCCCGCAGATCCCCGTCGTGCATCGAGAGGAGCAGGGTCAGGGACTGCTTGAGGGGGTTGCCGTACTCGGCCACCCGGAAGGTCCCGTGGCCCACAGAGCGGATGAGGCCCTTGGACTCGAGGATCCGGAGGGCCTCCCGGACCGAGGACCGACCCACGCGGTAGGCCTCGGCCAGGGCCCGCTCGGGCGGGAGCTGGTCGCCCGGGAGGAGGCGCCGGTCCGCGATGTCGGCCAGGAGCCGCTCGGCCACCAACTCGTAGACCTTCCGGCGCTCGATCGGCTGGACGCCCACCCTCGAATCCCGAACCCTCAGGCCATCAGATGGACTGATGGTCCGACCATCCCACAGCGCGGAGCCTAGCTCAGGCGCCGGGTCCGGTCAAGGCGCCGGGTCCGGTGAAGCTCCCAGGCGAGCCGGGCCCGGCGTCCAGCCGAGCCCCTAGACCCCAGTAGCGTTCCGCAATAGGCAGTAGGGCTGCTCCCTTCTTCTTCGCCTCCCCGGTCCTCGGGGACGCGAAAGTTGCCCTCCTTAGGAGGGCCATCCACCTGGATCTGTTCCTAGGCGGTCACCTCCTTCCACCACGCCC
>DATLZQ010000021.1:0-13411 GCA_035573915.1 Actinomycetota bacterium
GGGCGTGGTGGAAGGAGGTGACCGCCTAGGAACAGATCCAGGTGGATGGCCCTCCTAAGGAGGGCAACTTTCGCGTCCCCGAGGACCGGGGAGGCGAAGAAGAAGGGAGCAGCCCTACTGCCTATTGCGGAACGCTACTCGAGCGAGGCAGGCGTTCTTCACTCGCAACCCCAGCCGTCGCCGCCTGCGTCGAGGCGGAACACATCGGGCCCGACGACACGGACGGTCCCCGTGTAGTAGGGGCCGTTCCCGGACCCGCCAACGCAGTCGTAGTCGGAGGCAGTAGGGTCGAGACACGCTCCCTCGTAAGAGGGGTGGCAGCTACGCCGAGGCACCGTCGTCGTGGTGGGGGGCGGAGGCGACCCCTTCGCCACCACAAGGGTTACCGTATCCCCTCGTGCAGCCTTCCGCTCTGCCTCCGGCCTATGAGAGAGGACCGTTCCTGGTGGTCTACTCGAAACCTTGCGCGTGACTCGCCACTTCAGTCTGGCACGCTTGGGGATCTTCTTGCGCGTTGGAGAGCTTTTGCCCCACAACGAACGTAGGGGACGTCGACAGGCCTCTCGGTCGACGCCCGCCTGGTAGTCGTCGACGTTGGTCCGTCTGTACCGCCGGGTCCGTCCCCCACGGACGGCACTTGACCGAGCGCCAGTGCGCCCAGAGGGCCGGCGACGGCTGGACACGTGAGCCCAGCCTCACCGCCAGAGTCGCCTCCAGACTCCGGCCCGTCCCAGCAGGCGCCCCAGGGCCTTGTTCTTCGCTCTGCGCGCGATTCGGGCAGGGCTCCCGGACCCGAGGACGCTCAAATCCCTCACCACGCGGGCGACCCGATAGAGGTTCCAGCGTCGGCCCACCTCGCCCGCGATGTATCCCCGGTCGGGTGTCCTGTCAAGTCCGGGCGCCGACTTGGCCGTGATGGGCCGCCAAAGCGCCCGTCGGGCCGCTCAATGCCCGCCGTGGGCCACCGCGGGCCGCCGCCACAGGGCGGGCCGGGTGGGCCCTGGCCCGGTGTTTCGAGACCCCTCGAGCAGGACCGGTGCAGTCCGCGGCAGCGTAGCCGTCAGGTCGGGCGGCTAGGCTTTCCCCACGACGTCCGAGACAGGAGTGCGCACAGCGTGAGCGCGGAGGCGAGGCCGACGGTCGGCTACCAGGGGGAGCCGGGGGCCTTCTCGGAGGAGGCCGTCCAGGCGCTCTTCGGGGAGGCCCGGGCCCAGCCCCGGCGGACCCTCCGGGCGGTATTCGAGGACGTGGAGGGGAGACGGCTCCACTACGGCGTGGTCCCCCTGGAGAACTCCCAGGCCGGTTCCATCAACGAGACCTACGACCTCCTGGCCTTGGGCTCGGTCTCCATCGTGGGGGAGGCCGTGGTCCGGGTCGACCACGCCCTGGTGGCCCTGCCCGGGGTGAGGCTCGAGGAGGTCCGGCGGGTCTCCAGCCACCCCCAGGCGCTGGCCCAGTGCGAGGAGTTCCTCTCGGGCCTCGCCGTCGAGCTCGTCCCCGTCTACGACACGGCGGGGGCCGCCAAGCGGATCGCCGAGCGGGGGCTGCGGGAGGAGGCGGCGGTGGCCTCAGCCCGGGCCGCGAACCTCTACGGCCTGGCCGTCCTGGCCGAGCGGATCCAGACCTACCCCGACAACCGTACCCGCTTCGCCGCGATCTCCCTGGACCCCACCCCGCTCGGACCGCCCGACCGCACCTCCCTCCTGTTCGTCGTCCGCAACGAGCCCGGGGCCCTGTACCGCTCGCTCCGCCCCTTCGCCGAGAGGAAGCTGAACCTCTCCAAGCTCGAGTCCCGACCCCTGGGGAGCGAGCCCTGGCAGTACCGCTTCTACCTGGACGTCGACGCCGGACGAGGCGACCCCGGACTGGAGGAGGCGCTGGGAGAGCTGGAGCGGGAGACGACCTGGCTCAAGGTCCTGGGCTCCTACGCGCGGTGGCGGGGGCCCTGAGCTGAGGGCCGTGCCTCCCCCTCCACGGGGGTCAGCCAGTGGCGGTACCGTTCCGCCCGGCCGTGGGCGGCCTCGAAGAAGGCCGCCTGGAGCTCTTTGGTGACGGGCCCGGGCCCGTTGGACCCGAGCACCCGGTCGTCCACCTCCCGGATGGGGGTGACCTCCGCCGCGGTCCCGGTGAAGAAGGCCTCGTCGGCGGAGTACAGGTCGAACCGGCTCAGGTTCCGCTCCTCCACCGGGTAGCCCAGGTCGCGGGCGATCCGCATGACCGAGTCCCTGGTGATCCCGTCCAGGCACCCCGCGGACAGGGGCGGGGTGAGGATGGCCCCGTCCCGGACGATGAACACGTTCTCCCCCGATCCGTCCGTCACGTGGCCGGCCTGGTTGAGCAGGATGGCCTCGTCGTAGCCGGCCCGCACGGCCTCCATCTTGGCGAGCTGCGAGTTGAGGTACTGCCCGGTGGCCTTGGCCCCGGGCGGGAGGGAGTTGTGGTCCAGCCGCTTCCAGGAGGAGACCTTGACCCGCACCCCCCGGGCCAGGCCCTCCTCGCCCAGGTAGGCGCCCCACTCCCAGGCCAGGATGGCGCAGACGACGGGCACCTCGAGGGGGTTCAGGCCCATGCCTCCCACCGCCCGGAACACGATGGGCCGGAGGTAGCAGGCCTCCATGCGGTTGGCGCGCACCGTGGCCCGACACGCCTCCACCACCTCGTCCTCGCTGAAGGGGATCTCCATGTGGTAGAGGTGGGCCGAGCGGAAGAGCCTCCGAACGTGGTCTCGGAGCCGGAACACGGCCGGACCCTCGGGCGTGGGGTAGGTCCGGATCCCCTCGAACACCCCGCTCCCATAGTGGAGGGCGTGGGCCTTGAGGTGGACCGTGGCCGAGCTCCACTCCACGAATTCCCCGTCCACCCAGGCCTTCGTCGGCTCCACCGCCGCCTCCCTCCGCCTCGCTCAGGAGATCCGGATCACCGGACAGGTGAGCGTGCGCGCCACGCCCTGGACCCGCTGGACCTGGGGCAGCACCCGTCGGTTGATGTCCGAGACGCTCCTGGCCTCGACCTCCAGGACCACGTCGTAGGGTCCGGTCACGGGCAGGGCGGAGGTCACCCCCGGGATCCGGGACACCTCCTCCACGACGGCCCCGGAGGTCCCAGGGTCGGTGAGCAGCAGGATGTAGGCGCGCGTCACGTCCACCTTCCTTTCACCGCGCTCCTCGGGTGGAGGAGCCCGTACAAGAGGCTGTCCACCAGGGCCTCCCACGAGGCCTCGATGATGTTGTCCGACACCCCCACCGTGGTCCACTCCTTCTCCCCGTCGGTGGTGTCGATGAGCACCCGGACCACGGCGGCCGTCCCCTGCTTGCCGTCGAGGACCCGGACCCGGTAGTCGGTGAGGACCATGTCCGCGAGCTGCGGGTAGATCCGGCCCAGGGCCTCCCGGAGGGCGTTGTCCAGGGCCCCCACCGGCCCGTGCCCCTCGGCGGTGGCGATGTGCCGGGCCCCGTCCACCCGGACCTTGACCGTGGCCTCGGCCAGGGCCCCGTCCCCCGCCCGCTTGTCCACCGTGACCCGGAAGCTCTCCACCTCGAAGAACGGCTGCCGCCAGCCGTTGGCCCGCCGCATGAGGAGCTCCAGGGAGGCGTCGGCCACCTCGAAGGTGTAGCCCCGGGCCTCCTTCTCCTTCACCACGGGGACCAGCCGGGCCAGCTCCTCCGGAGTGAGGGGGAGGCCGAACTCCCGGGCCTTGAGCTCGAGGGTGGAGCGCCCCCCGAGGTCGGAGACCACCACCCCCCGGCGGTTCCCCACCCGCTCCGGCTCCACGTGCTCGTAGGCGTCGGTCCGGCGGATGATCCCGGCGGTGTGCAGGCCCGCCTTGTGGGTGAAGGCGTACCGGCCCACGTAGGGGTGGTGAGGGTCGGGGACCAGGTTGGCCACCTCCGCCACGTAGTGGGAGAGCTCGGTGAGCCGCTCCAGGGACTCCGGCGGGAGGGGCGGGGCGCCCAGCTTGAGAGCCAGGTTGGCCGCCACCACCACGAGGTCCGCGTTCCCGCACCGCTCCCCGTAGCCGTTCACGGTCCCCTGGACCTGCAGGACCCCGGCCTCCACGGCCACCAGGGCGTTGGCCACCGCGCAGCCCGTGTCGTTGTGGAAGTGGACCCCGAGGGGGGTGGAGACCCGCTCCCGGACCTCCTCCACCACCCGGCGGACCTCGGTCGGGAGGGTCCCTCCGTTCGTGTCGCAGAGGACCAGCCGCTCGGCCCCGGCTTCCTCCGCCGCCCGCAGGACGGCCAGGGCGAACGAGGGGTTGTGCCGGTACCCGTCGAAGAAGTGCTCGGCGTCGAAGAACACCCGCCGGCCCTCTCGGACCAGGAACCGGACGGAGTCGCCCACCATGGCCAGCCCCTCCTCCAGGGTGGTCCGGAGGGTGTCGGTCACATGGAGGTCCCAGGACTTCCCCACGAGGCACACCACCTCCGTCCCCGCGGCCAAAAGGTCCGCCAGGACTTGGCTCTCCTCCGCCCGCTCCCCCACCTTGCGGGTCATCCCGAAGGCGGTGAGGGTGGTCCGCAGGCGCTCGCGGGCCGCGATCCGGAAGAACTCGGTGTCCCGCGGGTTGGCCCCCGGCCACCCGCCCTCCACGTAGGGGAACCCGAGCTGGTCCAGCTTGTGGAGGATGCGCAGCCGGTCCTCGATGGTGTAGGAGATCCCCGCCCGCTGGGCCCCGTCCCGCAGCGTGGTGTCGTAGAGCTCGACCTCCGGCGCGGTCCCTTGCCTCACCGCGTCCTCCCTCACCGCGTCCTCCCGCACCCCGGCCTCACGGCGCCGCCGCCTCCGCCACCAGGTCGCCCACCTCCGAGGTGGTGAAGCCCATCTCGCCGGCCCGCATGGACCGGAGCTTGGGGGCCACCAGTCGGACGGCCCCTTCCACGCGCCGGGCCGCCTCCACCTCCCCGAGCTCCTGGAGCATGAGGGCCCCGGCCAGGATGGCGGCCAGGGGGTTGATGGTCCCCCGCCCCGCGTGGTCGGGGGCCGTCCCCCCGATGGGCTCGAACATGGAGACCCCCTCGGGGTTCAGGTTGGCCCCGGCCGCTACCCCCATCCCGCCCTGCACCACCGCGGCCAGGTCCGTGAGGATATCCCCGAACATGTTGTCGGTGACCACCACGTCGAACCGCCGGGGATCCTCCACCAGGTAGATGCAGGCCGCGTCCACGTGGACGTAGGCCGTCTCCACCCCGGGGAACTCCTCCGCCACCTCCCGGAAGGCCCGCCACCAGAGGTCCCCGGCGAACGTGAGGACGTTCGTCTTGTGGACGAGCGTCACGTGGCCCCGCCGGTCCGGCCGCCGGGCCAGGCCGAAGGCGTACCGCAGGCACCGCTCCACCCCCCGGCGGGTGTTGACGCTCTCCTGGACCGCCACCTCCTCCCGCGTGCCCCGCCGGTGGAACCCGCCCGCCCCCACGTACAGCCCTTCGGTGTTCTCCCGCACGAAGACGAGGTCCACGTCCTCCGGGGACAGCCCGGCCACCGGGGAGCGGACCCCGGGGAGCAGCCGCACGGGGCGGAGGTTCACGTACTGGTCCAGCTCGAACCGGATCCGGAGGAGCAGGTCCCGCTCCAGCACCCCCGGGGGGACGTCGGGATGCCCCACGGCCCCCAAGTAGATGGCATCGACCTCCCGGAGCTCCTCCAGCACGGAGTCCGGGAGCGTCTCCCCGGTCCTGAGGTACCTGGCCCCCCCGAGGTCGTACTCCACGGTGTCCAGGACGAACCCGGAGGCCGCGGCCCGTAGGACCTTGAGCCCTTCCCGCACCACCTCCGGGCCCGTCCCGTCCCCGGGGATCACGGCGACCCGGTGACGGCGCAGGGACGCTCCGCCCTCGGCCCCAGGCGCTCCCACCGCCCCTCCCCTTCAGTCCAGGCGCCAGTCGGCCTGGGCCGGCTCCTCGGGGGCCACCCCCACCCGGACCTCCCGCTCCCGGGCCAGCTGGCGGGCCACCCAGGGCATGAGGCCCCCAGCGTCCAGGATCTCCTGGACGAAGGGCGGGAGGGGGGTGGCCCGGAAGGTCCGACCCTTGGTGACGTTTTCCACGCTGCCCGCCCCCAGGTCCACTCGGAACCGGTCCCCGGTCTGGGCGCCCTCCGTCACCCCCGGGCACTCCACGATGGGGAGCCCCACGTTGATGGCGTTGCGGAAGAAGATCCGGGCGAAGGACTCGGCCACCACGCAGGCCACCCCCGACCCCTTGATGGCAAGGGCGGCGTGCTCCCTCGAGGAGCCCGAGCCGAAGTTCCGCCCGGCCACGATGAGGTCACCGGGGCGGACCCGGGAGACGAACTCGGGGTCGATCCCCTCCATGCAGTGCTGGGCCAGCTCCTCGGCCTCGGTGGAGGTGAGGTAGCGGGCGGGGATGATGACGTCGGTGTCCACGTTCGGCCCGTAGACGTGGGCCGTCCCCTCGAGCACGCTCACGCCCCACCACCCCCCGTCCGGGCGTCGGCCCCACCTGCTCCGTCCCCTTGGGCCCCGCCCTCGGAGGCCCCCACGGCGGCAGGCTCGAGCACCGGCGGCTCCACCCCCAGCTCGTCGGGGTGGGCCAGCCGTCCCAGGACGGCCGTGGCGGCCGCTACGGCCGGGTTCACCAGGTACACCCGGGCCGAGGGGTGGCCCATGCGCCCCACGTAGTTGCGGTTGGAGGTGGACACGCAGACCTCGCCGGGCCCCAGGACCCCCATGTGCCCGCCCAGGCAGGCCCCGCAGGTGGGGGTGGAGACGGTGGCCCCGGCCTCGGCGAAGACCTGGAGGAGCCCCTCCTCGTTGGCCCGCAGCCAGATCTCCTGGGTGGCGGGGATCACCATGAGCCGCACCCGGGGGTCGGCCCGCCGGCCCCGCAGGACGTGGGCCGCCATCCGGAGGTCCTCGAGCTTCGCGTTGGTGCAGGACCCGATGAACACCTGGTCCACGCGGACCCGCTCCGCCGTGGACACGGGCTGGGCGAGGGAGGGAAGCGACGGGAGCGACACCTGGGGTTCGAGGGCCGAGACGTCGATGACGTGCTCGGCCGCGTAGTGGGCGTCGGGGTCGCTCGCGAGGACATCGAAGGGCAGGTGCCGCCCCGTCGCTTCCTGCCTGGACCGGACGTAGGCGAGGGTCACCTCGTCCGGAGGGATGATGCCGGACTTGGCTCCGGCCTCGATGGCCATGTTGGTGAGGGTGAAGCGAGAGTCCATGGAGAGGTACCGGAGGGCGGGGCCGGTGTGCTCCATGGCCTGGTAGGCGCAGCCGTCGTCCCCCACCTGGCTGATCACGTGGAGGATGAGGTCCTTGCCCACCACCCAGGGCCCGGGCCGCCCCTCGTAGACGAACTTCACCGAATCCGGTACCCGCAGCCAGATCTTCCCGGTGGCCAGGACCGCGGCCAGGTCCGTGGAGCCCACCCCGGTGGAGAAGGCCCCCACCGCCCCGTAGGTGCAGGAGTGGGAGTCGGCCCCGATGATCACCATCCCCGGGAGGGCCAGGGCCTGCTCGGGGAGGAGGATGTGCTCGATCCCCCCGCGGCCCAGCTCGAAGTAGTGCTCGATCCCCTGCTCCCGAGCGAACTCCCGCATGGTCATGCCGAGGCGGGCGGAGGCGATGTCCTTGGCCGGGACGAAGTGGGAGGGGACCAGGGCCACCTTGGAGGGGTCCCACACCCGCTCCACGCCGAGCTCCCGGAACCGAGCGATGGCCACGGGGGCCGTCACGTCGTTGCCCATGGCCAGGTCGACCCGGGCCATGACGATCTCCCCCGGGCGGACCACGTCGGCCCCCGCCGCCCGGGCCAGGATCTTCTCGGTGATGGTGAGGCCGCTCACGGCGTAGCCTCCTCGTCCTCGCGCCGCGCGGGGGCTCGGCCGTCTCGGCCGTCCCGAGGGGCCCGCAGGGCCCGGTTGATGGCGGAGAGGTAGGCGCGGGCGCTGGCCTCCACCACGTCCGCCGAGACCCCTCGCCCGGTCACCAGGCGGCCGTCCACGTCGAGCTGGACCACCACGTCCCCCAGGGCGTCGCTCCCCCCGGTCACGGCGGAGACGTTGAAGCTCACGAGCCTCGCCTCCACCCCGGTGGCCCGCCCGATGGCCCCGTAGGCAGCGTCGATCATCCCGTCACCCATGGCGGAGTCCTCCACCACCTGGCCGTTGCGCCGCAGCCGGACGGTGGCGGTGGGGGCGATGTGGGTGCCGCCGGTCACGGCCAGGGACTCCAGGGTGAACCCCTCCTCCTCCACGGTCCCCAGCTCCTCGGCCACGATGGCCTCGAGGTCGGCGTCGGTGAGGGTGATCTTGCGGTCGGCCAACTCCTTGAACCGGGCGAAGGCCCGGTTCAGGCTCTCCGGCTCCAGGTGGAGGCCCAGCTTGGCCAGGGCGTCGGCGAAGGCGTGGCGGCCGGAGTGCTTGCCCAGGACGATCTTGGAGCCTTCGAACCCCACCTCGGTCGGGTCCATGATCTCGTAGGTGGCCCGGTTCATGAGCACCCCGTGCTGGTGGATGCCGGACTCGTGGGCGAAGGCGTTGGCCCCCACCACGGCCTTGTTGGGCTGGACCGGGTAGCCCGTGAGCATGGAGACCAGCCGGGAGGTCCGGGCGATCTCCCGCAGGTTCAGGCGGTGGGCGAGGCCCAGGGCCTTCCCCCGGGTGGCGATGATCATGGCCACCTCCTCCAGGGAGCAGTTGCCGGCCCGCTCCCCGATCCCGTTCACCGCCACCTCCACCTGGCGGGCCCCGTTCATCACCCCCGCCAGGCTGTTGGCTACGGCCAGCCCCAGGTCGTTGTGGCAGTGGGTGGAGATCACCACGTGGTCGGGGAGGGCCTCCCGGACCATCCGGACCAGCTCCCCGAACTCGTGGGGCAGGGCGTAGCCCACCGTGTCCGGGACGTTGATCGTGGTGGCCCCCTCCTCCACCGCGGCCCGGAACACCCGGAGGACGAACTCGGGGTCGCTCCGGGTGGCGTCCTGGGCCGAGAACTCCACGTCCTCGGTGTAGCGGCGGGCCCGCCGCACGCTCCGGCGGGTGGCCTCCACCACCTCGTCCTCGGACATCCGGAGCATGGCGTCGAGGTGGATCTGGCTGGTGCTGATGAACACGTGGAGCCGGGCCCGGGGGGCCTCCCGGATGGCCTCCCAGGCCCGGTCGATGTCCCCGTCCACCGCCCGGCACAGGGCGGCGATGACCGGGCCCTTCACCGTGGCGGCGATCCGCCGCACCGCCTCGAACTCCCCGGGGGAGGAGGCCGGGAAGCCCGCCTCTACCACGTCCACCCCCAGCCGGGCCAGCTGCTCGGCGATCTCGAGCTTCTCGGGGGCGGTGAGGGCGATGCCCGGGGCCTGCTCCCCGTCCCGGAGGGTGGTGTCGAAGAACCGTACCTCGTCAGGCACGGGGACCACCCCCCCGCGACAGCCAGGGCATCATGGCCCGCAGCCGGCTGCCGACCTCCTCGATGGGGTGGGCCCGCTCCCGGGCCCGCAGGGCCTCGAACTGGGGGAAGCCCGCCCGGGCCTCCAGGACCCACTCCTTGGCGAAGGCCCCGGAGCGGACCTCCTCGAGGATCCGGCGCATCTCCTCCCGGACCCGCCCGTCCACGATGCGGGGCCCCCGGGTGTAGTCCCCGTACTCGGCGGTGTCCGAGACCGAGTACCGCATCCACGAGAGCCCCCCCTCGTAGATGAGGTCCACGATGAGCTTGAGCTCGTGGAGGCACTCGAAGTAGGCCACCTCCGGCTGGTACCCCGCCTCCACCAGCGTCTCGAACCCCGCCTTGATGAGGGCCGTCACCCCGCCGCAGAGGACGGCCTGCTCGCCGAAGAGGTCGGTCTCGGTCTCCTCGGCGAAGGTGGTCTCGATGAGCCCGGCCCGGCCGGCCCCGATCCCCGCCCCGTAGGCCAGGGTCCGGGCCCGGGCCGTGCCCGTGGCGTCCCGGTGGACGGCGAACAGGGTGGGGGTGCCGATGCCCTCCATGTAGTTCCGCCGGACCAGGTGGCCGGGGCCCTTGGGGGCCACCATCCCCACGTCCACCCCCTCGGGGGGGCGGATCTGGTGGAAGTGGATGTTGAACCCGTGGGCGAACATGAGCAGGCTCCCCGGGCGGAGGTTGGGCCCCACGTCGGCCTCGTAGGCCGCGGGCTGGGCCGGGTCGGGGAGGAGGACCATGACCACGTCCGCCTCGGCCACGGCTTCGGGGGTGGGGAGGACCCGGAGCCCATCCTCCTCGGCCCGCGGCCAGGACTTGGAGTCTGGCCGCAGGCCCACCCGCACGTCGAAGCCAGAGTCCCGGAGGTTGAGCGCGTGGGCGTGCCCCTGGCTCCCGTAGCCCAGGACCGCGATGCGCTGGCCCTCCAGGGCCGATCGGTCGATGTCCCTGTCGTAGAGCACGGTTCCCACCTCGGACCTCCCTCCTCAGTTCGGCCGTCAGCTCGCCGCCCGCACCCGCCGGGCGGGCCGCTCCCGGATCCCTGCGTCCCCCCGGGCCAGGGCCACCCGGCCCGTCCGGACGAGCTCCACGATCCCGTAGGGCCGGAGGAGCTCCGCCAGGGCCTCCACCTTGTCCGGGGACCCGGTCACCTCCAGGGTCAGGGTGTGGTGGGAGACGTCCACCACCCGGGCCCGGAAGATCTGGGCGATCTCCAGGACCGCCGGGCGGGTCTGGGCGTCGGCCCGCACCTTGACCAGGGCCAGCTCCCGCTCCACGGACGCCGCCGGGTCCAGCTCCACCACCTTGAGGACGTCGATGAGCTTGTGGAGCTGCTTCTCCACCTGCTCCAGGGGCTTGGCCTGAACGTCCACCACGATGGTCATCCGGGAGAGCCCGGGCTCCTCGGTGTTGCCCACGGCCAGCGAGTGGATGTTGAACCCCCGCCGGGCGAACAGCCCGGCCACCCGGGTGAGGACCCCTGGGCGGTCCTGGACCAGCACGGAGACGGTGTGGAGGCTCATGCGATGGGGGCCTCCGCCGGGTCCTCCGTGGGCTGGGCGAACTCCGGGCCCAGGATGATGTCATCGTTCGAGGCCCCCGCCGGGACCATGGGGAAGCACATCTCCTCCGGGTCGCAGCGGAAGTCGATGACCACCGTGCGGTCCGTGACGGACAGGGCCTTCTCCAGCACGGGGTCCACCTCCTCCGGGGTCTCGGCCCGGAGCCCCACCGCCCCGTAGGCCTCGGCCAGCTTCACGTAGTCCGGGACGTCGTGGGACAGGTAGACCTGGGAGAACCGCCGGTTGTAGAAGAGCTCCTGCCACTGGCGGACCATCCCCAGGTAGGCGTTGTTCACGATGGCCACCACGATGGGGATTCGCTCGGTGGTGGAGGTAGCCAGCTCCTGGGCGGTCATCTGGAAGCAGCCGTCGCCGTCGATGGCCACCACGCGGTCCTGGGGCCGGCCCACCTTGGCCCCGATGGCGGCGGGCACGGCGAAGCCCATGGTCCCCAGGCCTCCGGAGTTGATCCACTGGCGGGGACGGGTGAACTTGTAGTACTGGGAGGCCCACATCTGGTGCTGCCCCACCCCCGCCACCACCGTGGCCTCCCCCCGGGTGGCCTCGTAGATCCGCTCCACCACGAACTGGGGCTTGAGGGGGCCGCCCTCCGCCTGCCGGTAGCGGTAGGGGTAGCGCTCCTGCCACTCCCGGAGGGTGGCCAGCCAGGCCGAGCGGTCCGGGGCTCCCCGTTCGGCCTGGGCCCGGGCCAGCTCCCGGACCAGGGCCGCCGTGACCTCCCGGGCGTCCCCCACGATGGGCACGTCCGCCGCCCGGTTCTTCCCGATCTCCGCCGGGTCGATGTCCACGTGGATGACCTTGGCGTGGGGGGCGAAGGTGGAGAGCTTCCCCGTCACCCGGTCGTCGAAGCGGGCGCCGATGGCGATGAGCAGGTCCGCCTTCTGCATGGCCGTGACCGCCGTGTAGCTGCCGTGCATTCCGGGCATCCCCAGGCACAGGGGGTGGGTGTCGGGGAAGCAGCCCCGGGCCATGAGGGTGGTGACCACGGGGAGGTTCCCCAGCTCGGCCAGCTCCCGCAGCTCGGCCGAGGCGTTGGCCTTGATGACCCCGCCCCCGGCGTAGACAACGGGCCGCTCCGAGGCGAGGATGAGGCGCACGGCCTCCCGGACCTGCTTGGGGCTGCCCTTGGTCACCGGACGGTAGCCCGGGATGTCCACGCTCTCGGGCCAGACGAACTCCGTCTCCTCGAGGAGCACGTCCTTGGGGACGTCGATGAGGACTGGCCCCGGCCGGCCGGTGCAGGCGATGTGGAAGGCCTCCCGGACCACCCGGGGGAGGTCCGCGGCCCGGGTCACCAGCCAGTTGTGCTTGGTGATTGGCATGGTAATGCCCCGGACGTCGGCCTCCTGGAAGGCGTCGTTGCCGATGACCGCCGTGGGGACCTGGCCGGTGATGGCCACCACAGGGACCGAGTCCATGTAGGCGTCAGCCAGGGCGGTGACCAGGTTGCAGCCCCCCGGGCCGGAGGTGGCTATGCAGACCCCGGGCCGCCCCGTGGCGTGGGCGTATCCCTCGGCAGCGTGCCCGGCCCCCTGCTCGTGGCGCATGAGGACGTGGCGGATGGGCGAGTCGATGAGGGGGTCGTAGGCGGGGAGAATGGCCCCACCGGGGATCCCGAACACGACCTCCACGCCCTCGAGCTCGAGGCTCCTCAGCAGGGCCTGCGCGCCGGTGACCCGTCTGCCCACCACCGTCGCCTCCTAGGCCGTCTGGGCCCGGGACCTGGCCGGGGCCGGGGCGTGCGGGCTTCGGGCCTCGACCGGGCCGGAGGGCGTCCGGACCACCCGGTAGCCCCGGGCGTGCGCCAGGGCCCGGCAGGCCTTCTCGAACTCCCAGGGAGTCCAGTCCCTGCGGCGGACGGCCATGGGCTCCCCGTCGGCCTCGAACACCGAGGAGAGGTACACGGCCTCCCCGGCGAAGTACTCGGCCAGGAACCGCCGGTCCGCCGGGTCCGGGACCTCGAAGGTGACCTGGCCGGGGCCCTCCCACTGGGCCGCCCCCACCACGTGTCCGTTGTCGTGGAACTCGAACCGCATCGTCTTCGACCTCCTCGCCTGCGCTCGTCTCCTGTGGCTCTCCCTGTGACGGCTGTCCGTTTCGAAACCCGGGAAACGAAAAACCCTTCGCGGTTGCGAAGGGTCTCGGCGCAGGTCGCGGGGCACGCAGCCCCGGGACCCGCGCCTAGGTAATAAGTACGAGGGTCAGCTCACACGCCCGGCTCTTCCTCTCCCACCTCATGTTGGGCGCTTATGGTACAGATCCCGACGCGAATGTCAAGGCCCAGCCCTTCCCGGGGTAGCGTCGCCCGGACGGCAGCGCTGAAAGAAGTGACCGAGCTTCCGAGGTCCGGATGAGAGAGGCACGTAGGCTCGCTCCCGAACAGCACCGAACCGCCGGAAGGAGCCTACGTGCGCACCCTCACTGTAACGGT
>DATLZQ010000022.1:0-15557 GCA_035573915.1 Actinomycetota bacterium
CGCAGGGCCAGGAACCCGCCCGCCACCAGCTGCTCCAGCAGGTCCGGCTCCGGCCCCGGGCCCGCCGCCAAGCGGTGGGCCAGCCGGCGGGCCGCCTCGGCCGCCAGGGCCACCGGGTCGCCGCCCGGGGCGCTGCCCAGGGCCGCGGCCAGCTCGGCCTGGCTGCTCCCGTCGGCCAGGGCGAGGCGGTCGGTGAGGACCAGCACGGGGAGGCTGGTGGCCCCGGACTCCTGGAGGGCCCGCAGGACCCCGTCCAGCTCCGCGGGGTCCACGTCCTCCTGGGTCACCACCACGACCCCCCGCCCCGCCAGCTGCCCCCCCACGAGGAGCGGCTCCACCGAGGCCCCGAACGCCTCCCAGCTCCGGAGGTCCGCCTGGAGCTCCCCCACCTGGTCCCGAAGCTCCTCGGACCGCTGGAGGGCCTCGTCGGCCCGCCGCTCCAGGTCGCTGATGACTCCCTGGCTCACCACGGTGGTCCCCACGAGGACGCCCAGGGCGAGGGCCAGGAACACGGCCACGATCGAGACGAGGTGGAAGCGGAAGGAGATCAATGGGTGAGCTGGAAGACGAGGTCCCGGGCCGCCTCGAAGAGGAGCTTGACCTCCAGGCGGAGGGGCGGGGAGATGGCCACCACGGAGGCGATGGCCAGCAGGGCCGCCCCCACCAGGAGCAGGGCATCGCGGCCCCGAATGGTGGACCGGTACATTCGGGAGACCCCCTTGGCGTCCACCAGGATCTCCCCCACCCGCAGGCGGACCAGGAACGTGCTGGCCATCCCCCTTCGCCCCTTGTCCAGGAACTCCCGGAGGTTGCCGTGGGTGCCGACGGCCACGATGAGGTCGGCTCCCTTCTCGTGGGCCAGGAGGAAGGCCACGTCCTCGCTCATGCCCGAGGCCCGCAGGACCTTGTAGGAAAGGCCCAGGGACCGCAGGCGAGCCTCGCCCGGCGCGTACCCGTCCCGGTAGGCGTGGACCACGAGCTCGGCCCCCGACCGCAGGGCCTCCTCGGACACGGAGTCCATGTCCCCCACGATGAGGTCGGGCCGGTACCCCTCCTCGAGGAGGGCGTCCGCGCCTCCGTCCACCCCCATGAGGACCGGTCGCACCTCGCGGATGTAGGGGCGGAGGGCGGCCAGGTCGTTCTTGTAGTCAGGGCCCCGCACCACCACCAGGACGTGCCGCCCGGTGAGGTCGTGGTCGAGGGGCGGGAGCCCCGCCCCGCCGAAGAGCAGGTCCCGCTCCCGGGCCAGGTACTCGAGCGTGTTACGGGCGAACCGCTCGAACTGCTCGGCCAGCCCCTGCTGGGCCACGGCCATGGCGGACCGGACCGACTCCGTGGTCTGGCGCACGCCCACCCCCACGAGCTCGTCCCCCACGTAGACCCGGTCCCCGTCCAGCCACACCTCATCGCCCTCTCGGACCTTGGAGAGGAGCAGCGGCCCCACGGAGTCCACGAGGGGGATGCCAGCTTCCAGGAGGATGAGCGGTCCCAGGGTGGGGTACCGCCCGCTGATGGAGGGGGCCGCGTTGACCACCGCCGCCACCCCCCGTTCCACGAGCGCCTCGGCCGCCACCCGGTCCAGGTCCTCGTGGTCGATGACCGCCACCTCGCCCGGCTGGATCCGGCGGAGGAGGTTCTTCGTCCGGCGGTCGACGCGGGCCACCCGGGCGGCCGGCCGGGACCGGCGCCTACCCACCCGAAGGGCCACGCTCCTTCACCTCGATGTGGACGTGGGGGACGCCCTCCCCAACATAGTCGTTGATGTAGGAGCGGTCGGGCAGGACCCGGGCGAACCCGATGGGCGTCTCCCCCGCCACCACCCGCTGCCCCTCCCTCACCTGCACCTTCGTGAGGTGGATGATGACCACGATCAGGCCGGAGCCGTCCCGGGGGTCCAGCTCCACCCGGAGGTCGGGGTAGAGGCCGTACAACAGGTACTGGCGGACCTCCCGAACCATCCCGCTCACGGGGGCCCGCACGGGTTCCCTCCGCCCGACGGCCACGTCCACGGCCGAGGTGGGGGCTGTGCCCCGCTGCCGGGACACGAGGACGATGTAGTTGGGCCCAGCGGTGGCCCGGGGAGCCCGGTAATCCTCCCGGTTGTCGTTCCTCACCGCCCGCCCCAGGGGCCGCAGGGGAAGCGACAGCGGGCTCTTGGCCTGGTGGTAGCCGACGCCCAACACGTGGTGAGCGGGGAGGTAGAGGACGAGGTCGCGGACCCGGGCGAAGGCCTGCGCCCCGTACGCCTCGAAGGGGGTGGTGGGCGTGGGGGTGGGCTCCGGCCGTCGGGGAGCCACCGTGGCCGGCCCCCGGTCCCCTGCGCCCAGAGCCGCCGCCTCGGAGCCCACGGCCCCGGCCGACCTGGAGGGCGCTCCCCCCCGGTCCTCCACCCGGCCCCCGGGACCCCCGGGCGCCCGGAGCCCGGAGAGGACCAGCCCGGCCACGGAGAGGGCCAGGACCGCCAGGGCTCCCCGTCGGCGGCGACCGGAGCGCCCTGGCCGGCGGCCCCCGCCTGCGGCGGGCCGGGGAGGGGAGGTCCGGACCGGGCCCGTCAGCGACCCCGACCGTCGAGCCACCCGGCTCTCCGCCCCTTCCCGAAGGAGGTTCGCTGCCCGAGCATCCGCCCCATCCTAGCGGTCGTCCCCTCCCGGGGGTTCGAGCCCGGAGGCGTCCGGTGGGACCAGGCCACGAGGCTCCCCGGGGAGCTGGAACTTCTCCCGAAGGAGCGTGAAGAAGCTGGTCCCCTCCCGGCGCACCAGGCGGGCTGGGCGGTCCGAGGCCTCGATGTGGACGGTGGAGCCCACCGGGAGCTCCAGGCCGGGCCGGCCGTCGGCCGAGAGCAGCCCGGGCTCGTCCCCGATGACCTCGAGCGTCACCCCCTCCTCGGGGGCGAGGACGATGGAGCGGTCGAAGACCATGTGGGGCGAGACGGGGGTGAGGACCAGGCAGGAGGCCCTGGGCGAGACGATCGGCCCCCGGGCCGAGAACGAGTAGGCCGTGGAGCCCGTGGGGGTGGCCACGATGACCCCGTCGGCGGAGAAGGTGGTCACGTACTCGCCGCCGATGCGCGCGGCCAGCGTGACCAGCCGGTGCCGGGCCCGCTTCTCCACGATGACCTCGTTCAGGGCCCACTGGGGCTCCCGCCAGGGCGCGCCCCGGGGCCGGGCCACCACCGCCAACCGTTCCTCGATGCGGGCCCGTCCCTCGAGGACCCGGTCCAGGAGGGCGGGCGCCTCGTCGGGCCCCACCTCCGTGAGGAAGCCCAGGCGCCCCACGTTCACCCCGAGGACCGGGGCGTCCGACCGGCTGGCCAGGTGGGCGGCCCGCAGGAGCGTCCCGTCCCCTCCCACCGAGACCACCAAGTCGAGGCCGTGGGGGAAGGACTCGGGGTCCCGGGCCTCGTCCCCCAGGTCCGGCTCACCGGCCAGGCAGCGGACGGAGAGGCCCTGCCCGCGGAGCCAGCTCACCAGGGAGCGGGCGGCCTCCACGGCGGCCGGCCGCCCGGCGTGGACCACGAGGCCGACGCGGGTGGCCCTGCCACCGACGGACGCCGACCTCGGGCCGTGGGTGGGCCCCGGCCCCGCCCCCGCCCCGGCGCCCCTCACCGGCCCTCCCTCCCCCCCGGCCGGGCGGCGGTCCGCAGCTCGCGGGCCTCCTCGACCGCCTCCTCCAGGGCCTCCTCGAGACCGGGCGCGGAGGCTGCCCGGCCCGAGAGGTGGAGGAAGAACTCCACGTTCCCGGCGGGCCCGGGGAGGGGAGAGACCGTCACCCCCACCGGGCAGAGCCCGAGCGCCTCCCCCGCCCGGGCCACCTCGGCCACCGCGTCGCGCCAGGCCCCGGGGTCGCGGACCACCCCGCCCGGGCCCACCCGCTCCCGCCCCACCTCGAACTGGGGCTTGACTAGGAGGACGAAATCGGAACCGGGGGCGGCGCACCGGCGCAGGGCCGGCAGCACCAACCGGAGGGAGATGAACGAGAGGTCCGCCGTGACGAGGTCGGGGGTGAACGGCAGCTGCTCGGGACGGAGGTCGCGGACGTTGGTCCGTTCGAGGAGGGTGACCCTGGGGTCCTGCCGGAGGCGCCAGTCGAGCTGGCCGTAGCCCACGTCCACGGCCACCACAGCCGCCGCCCCCCGTTGCAGGAGGCAGTCGGTGAACCCGCCCGTGGAGGCCCCGGCGTCCAGGGCCAGCCGCCCCGAGACGTCCAGGCCGAACCGGGCGAGGGCGGCGTCCAGCTTCTCCCCGCCCCGGGAGACGAAGCGGCGGGGCGGGGCGGAGAGGACGATGGGCTCGTCCGGGGAGACCAGGGCGCCAGCCTTGGTGGCGGGACGCCCGCTCACGGTCACCCTCCCCGCCTGGATGGCCAGGGCCGCCTCCGAGCGGCTCCCCACCAGGCCTCGGCGGACCAGCTCGAGGTCGAGCCGGCGCCGCACCTCACGGGGCGAGGGCCCGGCGGGCCCCGGGGAAGGGAGGCCCCCAGGCCCGGCCCGGCCGCCGAGCCCGACCCCGCGCCCGGGCCATCCCCGCAGCCCTCACCGCAGCCCTCCCAGGAGCAGCATTCGGCGAAAGCATACCGTCCCCCCGGCTCCGCAGGGGCTATAATCCCCGCTCCAGGGACCTGTCCCCTCCGCTCGAGGCACCCCCGTTGGAGACGCAGCCGCAGCCGGACCTCGCCTCTCACCCGGGCGGAGGGCTGCCCGGGGCCGGACGGCCCGGGGACGGCCCCCCCCGCCGCCCGCGCGCCGGGGAGGGGAGGCCCGCTCGGGCCACCAGGGGCAGGGGCTGAGCCGTGCTCCCCCTCCGCGACGACAACCCCACCCGCCACCCCCCCTACCTGACGCTCGCCATCATCGCCCTCAACGTGGTGGCCTTCCTGTTCTGGCAACCCACCTTCGCCCCCGACACCCCCCAAGGCGAGGCCCGTCAGATCGCCTTCTTCTACTGCCACGGGATGATCCCCTGGGAGGTCACCCACCAGGAGCCCCTGGCCCAGGGGGGCGAGGAAGCCGCCCGGGCCCTGGAGGAGCAGGACCCCTTCGGGGAGGACGTCCAGCCCCAGGACATCCAGCGCTTCCTGGCCCGGCGCTGCCCCCAGAAGTCCTGGTGGGAGTCGGTCTTCGTGGCCATGTTCCTCCACGGGGGGTGGGTGCACATCGGCGGGAACATGCTGTTCCTGTGGATCTTCGGCAACAACGTGGAGGACAAGCTGCGGCCGCTCCGCTTCGTGGTCTTCTACCTGCTGGCGGGCCTGGCGGCGGCCGCGGCCCAGGTGGCGGTGGACCCGGACGCGGTGATCCCCAACATCGGCGCCTCCGGGGCCATCGCGGGGGTCCTCGGGGCGTACGCCGTCATGTTTCCCCACCGCCGCGTCCTCACCATGGTGATGTTCTTCTTCGTCACGTTCGTCTACCTCCCCGCGTACGTGGTGTTGGGGCTCTGGTTCGTGTTCCAGCTGTTCTCCGGGGTCGGGAGCCTGGTGGAGCCCATCCGGACCGGAGGCGGGGGCGTGGCGTACTTCGCCCACATCGGGGGGTTCGTGTTCGGCATCCTCGCGGCCCTGCTGTTCTTCCCGAAGGAGCGCCTGGGGCCGGAGCCTCTCCCCCGGCGCCCGGACCGCTTCGGGGGGCGCCCGTGGGGCTGGGGGGCGGGAGGCCGAGACCGGGACTGGTGAGGGGCCCGGGGCCCGGGCCGGGCTCCGCTCCGTCCCGGGCCCGCCACCGGGCCCGGGTGCTCAGGCGTCGGGGGACGGGCCGGGGCCGTCGAGCTCGAGCACCATGGGGGTGCTCGAGGCGCACTCGCCTCGGGCCTGGGGCGAGGTCCGCACCGGCTCGGGCAAGGCCTCCAGGCGGCAGGGGCGGAACCCCAACCGCCCGAAGAAGGGGGCGGCGGTGCGGGTGAAGAGGGAGAGGTGGCGCACGCCCCGGGCCCGGGCCCCGGCCACGGCCCCGGCCACGGCCAGCAGGCCGAGGCCCTTCCCCCGCCACTCGGGCCGCACGCCCACGGAGCGCAGGAGGCCCGCGGGCCCGAAGTCCTCCACGCACGCCGTGGCCAAGAGCTCCCCACCCCCCGGCTCCGCCTCCAGGACGACCGTCCCCTCCAGCCGCCCCTCGAGCCCCTCCGCGCTCAGCCCGCAGGCCCGGAGGAGCCGGTTGAGGGCGGGCACGTCGTCGGGGACGGCGGGCCGGCAGCGGGCGGGGGGGACGTCGTCGAGGAGGACCGAGAGCCCGGGTGCCACGTAGGTGGGGAGGGCCGGGGCCCGGAGCAGGTCGGCGGGGCGGGACACGCCGGTCAGGAGCAGGGCGGAGTCCCACCCCATGGCCGCCGAGCCCGCCACGTCGCTGTCAAGGCGGTCCCCCACCACGAGGGGCCGCCGGGCCCCCGTCCGCTCCCTGGCCGCCTCGAACATCGGAGGGGCGGGCTTGCCCACCACGGTGGCCCGGGCTCCCGTGGTGGTGGTGATGGCCGCCAGCAGGGCGCCCGCCCCCGGCCACAGCCCGTCGGGCGCGGGGTAGGCGGCGTCGGCGTTGGAGGCCACCAGGCGGGCCCCACGCTGGACGAGCAGGGCGGCCCGCCGGAGGCGGTCGTAGGTGGCCGAGCGGTCCCAGCCCACCACCACGAGGTCGGCCCGCTCGGGCTCCCCGTCCAGGATCCGGAGCCCCGCGTCCCGGAGCGCCTGCCGGAGGCCACGCTCGCCCAGGACGAAGGCGGTGCGCCCCTCCGCCCCCTCCCGCCGGAGGAGGGCGGCCGTAACTTGCGCGCTGGTCACGACCTCGTCGGGGCGGACCCGGAACCCCATGCCGGCCAGGCGGGCCGCCACCTCCTCGGGGGTCCGGCTGGAGTTGTTGGTGAGGAAGGCCAGGGGGAGGCCGCGGCGCCTGAGCTCCTCGAGCGCCTCGGCCGCCCCGGGGACCGGCTGGCCGCCCCGGTGCAGCACGCCGTCGAGGTCCAGGAGGAGGGCGTCGTAGCGGTCGACGACGGCCCCTCCCGGGGCCGGAGCCCGCTGGCGCCGCTGCCTGGGGGCGGTCCTCACTCGGCGATCCGCTCCAGCGCCTCCCGGTACCGGGGCTCACCGGGGCGCATGGCGATGGCCAGCTTGAGGTGCCGGATGGCCCGGGTCCGCTGCCCGGTGCGGGCGCAGGAGAGCGCCAGCCCATAGTGGGCGTAGTCGTTCACCGGGTCGATCTGGACGGCCTTGGTGAACTCCCGCCGGGCCCGGGCCGCCCGCCCCGAGAGGTACAGGGCCCGGCCCAGGGTCTCCCGGATGGAGCCCTTTTCAGGCTCCAGGAGCTTGGCTTCCCCGAGGAGCATGGCGGCCTGGTGAGGATGGCCCTTGCGCAGGAACTCGCGGGCCCGCTGGAGCAGGTCGTAGACTCGGGTCGGGTCCTGGCTCGCTCCCTTCACCGCCATCACCCCGTCCGTCCATGCCCACGAGCGACGAGCCCACCGGCCCCACGGGGGACCTCGGCCCCTTCGCGGGGCTCCTCTACGATCCGTCCGTGGCCGGGCCGCTCTCGGCCCTGACCGCCACCCCAGACGAGCTGGCTACCCCCACCGAGCGGGACCGGTTCCGGGGAACCAGCCGCTTCCACGTCGCCAACCTGCTGCCCCGCCCGGACGAGGCCGGCCACCGCCCAGGCGATCAGTATACGTGGGGGGCGGCGTTGCTCCGGCGGTGGCTCGCCGAGGGGGTCCTGAGCAGGGCTGAGCGCCCCTCCGTCTACCCCTACGAGGCCTCCCACGCCGGGGAGAACCGTCGGGTGCGGGGGCTCATCGTCCAGCTCGAGCTGGGCTCCCCCTCCAGGCGGCTCTTGCCCCACGAGCGCACGCTCCCGGATCCGGGCGCGGAGGGCCTGGCCGTCCTCCGGGCCGTCCGGGCCAATCTCACCCCCCTCTACGTGGTGTGCCCGGAGTCCGCGGGCTCCCTCTCCTCCCTGGCGGAGGGCCTGGCCCAGGGACCGGCCCACCGCGAGCTCACGGACCGCTCGGAGTGGCGCCACCGCCTGTGGGTGCGCGAGGCGCCGGCGGAGCCCCTGGCCAAGGCCGCGGCCGCGGCCGGCCGGTCCCTCATGATCGCCGACGGCCACCACCGGTACGCGGCAGCCCTGGAGTACCGACGAGACATGCGGCGCCGGGCCGGCCCGGGCCCCTGGGACCAGGCCATGGTTCTGCTGGTCGACGCCCAGGAGGACCCTCCCGTCCTCCCCTACCACCGGATCGTCCTGGGCCCCGGACCCATCCCCGACCCGCCCGTCCCTTTGCAGCCAGCCCGGAGCCTGGCCGAGGTCCTGGCCCGCATCCGGGACGACGACCTCACGTTCGGGACCCTCCACCTCCACGACGGGGCCGTCGTGTACCGGGTGGGGCGGCTGGACGGTGAGCCCCCTACGGTGGCCGCCCTCCACCGGGCCGTCCTCGACCAGGTTCCCCAGGAGCGGCTGGCCTATCTCACCGACGCCGCCGCCGCGGACGGAGCCGTCCGTTCCGGGCGGGCCCGGGCTGCCTTCTTCCTCCCGGCGACCACCCTGGACCGGGTGTGGGCGGCCGTCCGGGCGGGGCGGACGCTCCCCCCCAAGTCGACCTCGTTCTGGCCCAAGCCGCCCGCGGGGCTGGTGATCAGGCCGCTGTTCGACCCCAACGGTCCCAACGGGCGCTGAAGCCCGGCCGAGCGCCTCCCGTCAGCGCGGGTCCGACCGCTCGCCGAGGGCGACCGCCCGACCGCTCGCCGAGGGCGACCGCTCGCGGTCAGCCCGGGGCGACCCCCCGACCCCCCGTCGTCAGGCCGGCACGACCCTGTCAGCGAGTCGTATCCGCCTCCAGCTTGCTCACCTCTGTGGCCACCACCTCCATCACGGACCGTCCCCGCTCCCGTCCCGGTAGAAGCGCCGGACCAGGTGCCCTCGGACGAGCACGGCATCACCGCGCCCCAGGCCCTGACAGGCCCGACGGGCCGACCGCTCCCAGACCGAGACCGGGAGGACGCGCTTCCGCGGCTCCGGGACGTGGAGGCGGAACCGGGTCACCTGGTCCCCGGACGGCATGGGCCTCACCTCCGGGTCGTCGGAGAGCGTGCCTGCGAGCACGACCACCTTGAGCCCCTCCACGGCCCCTCCTTTTCGGGCGGGACCGTAGCAAGACCCTGTGACACGCGCCCAACGCGCGCCCTGACCAGCACCTCCGTCCCCCACGTTGAACGCGCGGTCCCCAACCTGAACGCGCGGCTAGACTGGGGCGCCGGACCCCAGCAGTGCCTGGAGCGAAGCGGGATGGAGCGACCGGAGGGCGAGGTGCGGGAGCCGGCCGCCGAGGTGCGGGAGCCGGCCGCCGAGACCTACGAGGCGGCCGAGGGGATCACGGGCGTGGACACGCTCATGGCCGGCCACCCCCGCGTCACGTCCGCTTACCTCCTCCACGGCACGGAGCCGACCCTGGTGGAGACCGGGCCCGCCACGTCCGTGCCGGCAGTCCTGGCCGGGCTGCGGGCCCTGGGCCTGGGACCCCGGGACCTGGCCCACATCGTGGTGACCCACATCCACCTGGACCACGCCGGAGGGGTGGGGACCCTGGCCCGCCGCTTCCCCCGCGCTCTGGTCTGGGTCCACGACCGGGGAGCTCCCCACCTGGCCGATCCCACGAAGCTCGTGGCCAGCGCCGGCCGGGTGTACGGCGAGGAGGTGCTGCGGCGGGTGTTCGGGCCGGTGGAGCCAGTGCCGGCGGACCGCCTCCGGTCGGTCTCGGACGGCGACCGGATCCGACTGGGCGACCGCTGGCTCGAGGTGCTGTACACCCCAGGGCACGCCTCCCATCACGTGGCGCTGGCCGACTCCCTGTCGGGGGCGGTCTTCACGGGCGACGCCCTGGGCATCCACCTCCCCGAGGTGCGGGTCCTCCGGCCGGCCACCCCGCCCCCGGAGGTGGACGTGGAGCTCGGGGTGGACAGCATCCGGCGGATCCGGGAGCGGGCCGGGTCCCTGCTCCTCTTCAGCCACTTCGGCCCGGTCCGGGAGGTGGACGAACTGTGCGAGCTCGCGGAGCGGCGCCTCCGCCGCTGGGCGGACGTGGTCCGGGGGGCGCTGGACGAGACGGAGGACCTCGACCGGGTGGTCGAACTCCTCGAGCGGGCCACGGCCGACGAGCTCCGGAAGGCCCCTCCGAGCGCCGACCCCGAACGCTACGAGGTCCTCTCCAGCGTGCGCATGAACGCCATGGGCCTGGTCCGCTACTGGAAGAAGCGATGGGAGCGGGAGGCCCGCGAAGCAGGGGAGCCGGAGCGCTCCCCGGACAACGCCCCGGGACCCCAGGGACCCCCGCAGCCACCGCTCGGGCCCTGACCGACTGGGGCTGGCCGGGCGCCTCCAGGGCCTGATACCCGCTCGGCGAGCCGGGCGCCTCCAGGGCCCGGCCCCGGGCCCGGTCTGCCCTCAGCCCTCGGCCGTCCCGGCCAGCCTGGCCAGCCGTTCGCCGGCGTCGAAGGCCTCCGGGTCGTGGCGGACCACCCGGGCGAACTCCCGCGCCGCCTCCCTGGGCCGGCCGGCCCGCTCCAGGACGTCCCCTGCCATGTACCACACCCGGAGGTCGAAGGGGCGGGCCACGTCGTCCCGGGTGGGGAAGGACCGCAGCAGGGCCAGGGCCTCGTCGTAGCGGCCCAGGTCGGCCAGGGCCGCCGCCCCCACCACCGTGGCCTCGGCCCGGACCTCCTCCGGCACCGAGGCCCGCAGGGCCTCCCGGGCCGCCTCCACCGCGCGATCGGGAGCCCCCAGGGCCCGGTGGCAGTCGGCGATCAGGTGGTTCTGGTCGAGACGCCCCGTCATCCGCCGGTAGGCGAGCAGCTCCCGCAGGGCGTCCCGGAACCGCTCCACCCCGTAGAGGGCCATCCCCAGGACCTCCCGGACCGCCCCGGAGCGGTGCGCCAGGGCCTTGGCCTCCTCGGCCCGGCGAAGGGCCTCCGCCGGTCGCCCCGCCTCGAGGAGGGCCACGGCCTCCTCCAGGGCTCGCACGGCCCGCTCCCCTCGGCCGGGGGCGGCTGCCGCGCGGACCTCCTCGGCGACGGCCTGGGGGAGGCTGGGGACAGCCATCGCCCTTCCCCCGGCCCGGCGCCGCTTCCGCCCCGGGCTCGGGTGGGCCGGCCCGCGAGGGCGAGGGTTCCGGGGTGGGCTCACGGGGCGCTCACCGCCCCCCACCATACCGACGGGACCGGGGGAGGACGCCTCTCGGCAGGTGGCCACCGCGCCCTGGGGACCGGTCCCGGAAAACGGAAAGGGCCCCCGAGGGGGCCCTTTCAGATGGTGTTCCGGCAGCGTCCTACTCTCCCACCCCGTCGCCAGGGCAGTACCATCGGCGCTGGAGGGCTTAACTTCCGGGTTCGGAATGGGACCGGGTGTTTCCCCTCCGCCATGGCCACCGGAACCCTACGCCCCGGGGGCAGCCACGCGGCTGCCCGCGGACATCGGCGAGGGCGCGACCTTGAGCCCTCAATAGCGAGCGCGAGCGGAGTCAAGCCCTCGGCCTATTAGTACCGGTCGGCTCCACACGTTGCCGTGCTTCCACCTCCGGCCTATCAACCTCGTAGTCTCCGAGGGGCCTTACCCGGTTGACCCGGTGGGAGGCCTCATCTTGGGGCGGGCTTCGCGCTTAGATGCTTTCAGCGCTTATCCCTGCCGGACGTGGCCAACCAGCCGTGCCGCTGGCGCGACAACTGGCACACCAGAGGTCCGTCCGCCCCGGTCCTCTCGTACTGGGGGCAGCTCCCCTCAAGCCTCCTGCGCCCGCGGCGGATAGGGACCGAACTGTCTCACGACGTTCTAAACCCAGCTCGCGTACCGCTTTAACGGGCGAACAGCCCGACCCTTGGGACCTGCTCCAGCCCCAGGATGCGATGAGCCGACATCGAGGTGCCAAACCGGGCCGTCGATATGGACTCTTGGGCCCGATAAGCCTGTTATCCCCGGAGTACCTTTTAGCCGTTGAGCGACGGCCCTACCACAAGGAACCGTCGGATCACTAGGCCCCGCTTTCGCGCCTGCTCGACCCGTCGGTCTCGCAGTCAAGCCCCCTTGTGCCCTTGCACTCAACGCCCGATTTCCAACCGGGCTGAGGGGACCTTTGGGCGCCTCCGTTACCTTTTAGGAGGCAACCGCCCCAGTTAAACTGCCCGCCAGGCGCTGTCCCTGGCCCGGATCACGGGCCGAGGTTAGAGTCCCAGCACGTGAAGAGCGGTATTTCAAGGGCGGCTCCACCCGAGCCGGAGCCCGAGCTTCTCAGCCTCCCGCCTATCCTACGCATCACGAACCAGAACCCAACACCAAGCTGCAGTAAAGGTTCCGGGGTCTTTCCGTCCTGCCGCGGGTAACGAGCATCTTCACTCGTAGTGCAATTTCGCCGAGTCCCTGGTCGAGACAGCGCCCAAGTCGTTACGCCATTCGTGCAGGTCGGAACTTACCCGACAAGGAATTTCGCTACCTTAGGACCGTTATAGTTACGGCCGCCGTTTACCGGCGCTTAGATTCGGAGCTTCGCCCGAGCCCGAAGGCCCGAGCTAACCCCTCCTCTTAACGTTCCGGCACCGGGCAGGCGTCAGTCCATATACAGCGCCTTACGGCTTCGCATGGACCTGTGTTTTTAGTAAACAGTCGCTTGGGCCTGTTCGCTGCGGCCCCCTCGAGCTCGGAACGCGAGGTTCCTCACCCTAGCGGGGCACCCCTTCTCCCGAAGTTACGGGGCCAACTTGCCGAGTTCCTTGACCAGGGTTCTCTCGATCGCCTCGGTATTCTCTACCTGCCTACCTGCGTCGGTTTGGGGTACGGGCACCTCGACCACTCCCTAGAGGCTTTTCTCGGCAGCGTGGGGTCGGTCGCTTCGCCTGAAGCGGCTCGGCGTCGCGCCTCGGGGTTGACGAGGCCCCGGATTTGCCTAGGGCCTCCCCCTACACGCTTACCCCAGGAACGACCATCGCCTGGGACGACCTACCCTTCTGCGTCCCCCCATCGGTTCCCTACTGTCGGGCGGGTCGGTCGCCCCTCCCGAAGGAGGGGTTCCCTTAGCGGCCCGGGGTCGGGATTGGCGCGGTCGAGGTGGTACCGGAATATCAACCGGTTGCCCATCGCCTACGCCTCTCGGCCTCGGCTTAGGTCCCGACTAACCCTGGGCGGATGAACCTTCCCCAGGAACCCTTAGGCAATCGGCGGACGGGTTCCTCCCCCGTCTTTCGCTACTCATGCCGGCATTCGCACTTCCCACGCGTCCACGGCTGGGTTCCCCCGCCGCTTCACCCGCGTGGGAACGCTCCCCTACCGACCCCGCGGCCTGGACCACGCCGGGTCACCCCGGCGGGGCCGAGCCATGCGCGGAGTCCCGCAGCTTCGGCGCCGTGCTTGAGCCCCGTTACATTGTCGGCGCGGGATCACTTGACCAGTGAGCTGTTACGCACTCTTTAAAGGATGGCTGCTTCTAAGCCAACCTCCTGGTTGTCTGAGCGACCCCACATCCTTTCCCACTTAGCACGGACTTGGGGGCCTTAGCTGGCGGTCTGGGTTGTTTCCCTCTCGGCTGCGGAGCTTATCCCCCACAGCCTCACTCCCGGGCTGTAGAGTGGCGGCATTCGGAGTTTGGCTGAGGTCGGTAAGCTTGTGGGCCCCCTAGCCCAACCAGTGCTCTACCTCCGTCACTGAACGCCCGAGGCTGCCCCTAAAGGCATTTCGGGGAGAACCAGCTATCACCGAGTTTGATTGGCCTTTCACCCCTACCCACAGGTCATCCCCCAGGTTTTCAACCCTGGTGGGTTCGGGCCTCCACGAGGTCTTACCCCCGCTTCACCCTGCCCATGGGTAGATCACTCGGCTTCGGGTCTTGGGCACGCGACTGGACGCCCGTTTCGGACTCGCTTTCGCTACGGCTCCCCCACGAGGGTTAACCTCGCCGCGTACCGCAAACTCGCCGGCTCATTCTTCAAAAGGCACGCCGTCACCCGCCGCTGGTCGCCCAGCGGCCGGCTCCGACGGTTTGTAGGCTCACGGTTTCAGGTTCTATTTCACTCCCCTCCCGGGGTGCTTTTCACCGTTCCCTCACGGTACTGGTCCACTATCGGTCGCCAGGGAGTACTTAGCCTTAGGGGGTGGGCCCCCCGGATTCGGACGGGATTCCACGTGCCCCGCCCTACTCGGGAACACCGCTCGGAGGCCGGTCGGCTTTCGCCTACAGGGCTGTTACCTTCTGTGGCGGCCGTTTCCACGGACCTTCGGCTAGCCGCCGGCTTTGTAACTCCGTGACGGGTCCACCGCCCCGTCCAGCGGGTCCCTCGACCCCGGCACGGCAACGCCGGTGGGCTTTGACACCGTGCCGGTTTAGGCTGGTCCCCGTTCGCTCGCCGCTACTAGGGGAGTCGCGGTTGCTTTCCTTTCCTCGCCCTACTGAGATGTTTCACTTCGGGCGGTTCCCCCCCAGGCGCTATGGATTCAGACCTGGGTGACCGGGCATGACCCCGGCCGGGTTTCCCCATTCGGACACCCCCGGATCACGGCCTTCTTGGCGGCTCCCCGGGGCTTTTCGCAGCCTGACGCGTCCTTCATCGGCTCCTGGCGCCTAGGCATCCACCGTGAGCCCTTCGTAGCTTGACTCACAGATGCTCGCGCTCGCTATTGAGTTCTCAAGGTCCTGACGCGAACGCGCCCCACTGCGGGGCGGAGGTTCGCACCCGGGGTTCGCACCCTCAGGACCGAACAGTGTGCCCGGCCGGCCCCGGACCCTGCCGCGTTCCCCTCCCCATAGGGGCGGTACTGACGGCAGCGCCTAGGCGCCGACCGACTAGCCAGTGGACTGACTGGAGCTCCCGCGCGGATCCCCGGCCCCACCGTGGGCCGGAGCCCCCGCGTCGGGGGCGCACCGCCAATGCTCCTTAGAAAGGAGGTGATCCAGCCGCACCTTCCGGTACGGCTACCTTGTTACGACTTCACCCCAATCGCCGACCCCACCTTCGACGGCTCCCTCCCTCCGGAGAGGGTTGGGCCACCGGCTTCGGGTGTTGCCGACTTTCGTGGTGTGACGGGCGGTGTGTACAAGGCCCGGGAACGTATTCACCGCGGCATTGCTGATCCGCGATTACTAGCGACTCCGGCTTCACGGGGTCGAGTTGCAGACCCCGATCCGAACCACGCGCGGCTTTTTGGGATTCGCTCCCCCTTACGGGATCGCAGCCCATTGTACCGCGCACTGTAGCATGTGTGCAGCCCTGGGCATAAGGGCCATGATGACTTGACGTCATCCCCACCTTCCTCCGGTTTGGCACCGGCAGTCCCCCTAGAGTGCTCGGCATGACCCGGTCGCAACTAGGGGCAGGGGTTGCGCTCGTTGCGCCACTTAAGGCAACACCTCACGGCACGAGCTGACGACAGCCATGCAGCACCTGTGCGGGCTCCCGAAGGAGGACCGTGTTTCCACGGCTTCACCCCGCATGTCAAGCCCAGGTAAGGTTCTTCGCGTTGCGTCGAATTAAGCCACATGCTCCGCCGCTTGTGCGGGCCCCCGTCAATTCCTTTGAGTTTTAGCCTTGCGGCCGTACTCCCCAGG
>DATLZQ010000023.1:0-5663 GCA_035573915.1 Actinomycetota bacterium
GGGGGGCGCCGAGCTCACCCGACTAGGGTAACCAGCGAGAACCCGCCGGCGCCCTGGCACACCGCCGGGCCCGAGGCGGGACGGCGCTCACCACGCGGGGCGGTACCCTGTCCCTCCCATGCCGCTCTTCGGCCGCCGCCCCTCCCGCCCCGCTCGCCTCCGCCTCCGGACGGGGACTGGGGGCCGGGGGCCGCTGGCCGGGCAGGCCGACTGGCGGGCCTACGACGCCGTCGCCGCCGAGTACGCCCGGGTCCACGCCCCGCGGATGGACCTCGTGGCCCGGGACCTGGTGGCCGCCGTGGGCCTGCCCCAGGGGGCCCGGGTCCTCGACGTGGGCACCGGGACCGGGGTGGCGGCCCGGCGGGCCGCCGAGGGGGCCGGCTCGGAAGGGCTCGTGGTGGGGGTGGACGCCTCCCTCCCCATGCTCGAGGAAGCCGCCCGGGCCGGCGGGGGGCCCCGGTACGTGGCCGCCGAGGCCATCGACCTGCCCTTCGGAGGCGGCGCGTTCGACGCGGTGCTGGCCTCGTTCGTCCTGGCGCACTTCGCCAACCACGAGACGGCCCTCGACGACATGGTCCGGGTCCTCGTCCCCGGGGGACGGCTGGGCGTCACCGCCTGGGGGCCCGAGGAGGACGAGTTCTCCCAGGCCTGGCAGGAGGTGGCCGAGGAGTTCGCCTCGAGGGAGATCCTCCTGGACGCCAGGCGGCAGGCCACGCCGGGAGCGGACCGCTTCGCCGACCGCGAACGCCTCCGGGAGGCCCTCGCCGCCGCGGGGCTCCGGGAGGTCCGGGTGGAACGCCGCGAATACCGGTTCGTCATCACGGCCGAGGAGTACCTGGTGGGACGGGAGATCTCGCCCACCGGCCGGTTCCTGCGGGAGATGCTGGGGGAGGCGCTATGGGAGCGGTTCCGCCGGCGGGCCCGGGAGGCCTTCGCCCGCCGGTTCCCCCCACGGTTCAACGACTTCCGCGACGTGAACCTGGCCGTGGGGACGAAGCCTCGGCGGGCCGCCCCGCCCGAGCCCTGGCCTCGATGAGGCGGACCAGCGTCCGGGTCGGGGCTCCGGTGGCCCCCTTGGGCCAGAACTCGTTGCCCTCGCTGTAGGCGGTGCCGGCGATGTCCAGGTGGGCCCAGGGGACGTCGCCCACGAACTCCTTGAGGAACAGGGCCGCGCTGATGGCTCCGCCCCACCTGGGCCCCACGTTCTTGATGTCGGCCACGGTGGACTCCAGGAGCCGCCGGTAGTCGGTCCACAGCGGCAGCTCCCACGCCGGCTCCCCCTCCTGTCGCCCGGCCTCCAGGATGGCACCCACCAGCTCGCGGTCGCTGCCGATGACCGCGGAGATGTCCATGCCCAGGGCCACCATGGCCGCCCCGGTCAGGGTGGCCACGTCCACCACCAGGGCGGGCTTCCGCTCGACCAGGTAAGCCAGGGCGTCCGCCAGGATCAGCCGCCCCTCGGCGTCGGTGTTGACCACCTCCGAGGTCTTCCCCCCGCGGTGGCGGAGGACGTCGCCGGGCCGGATGGCCGAGCCCCCGGGCATGTTCTCCACGCTGGGCACGGCGGCCACCACGTCCACCGGGAGCTCCAGCTCGGCCACGGCCCGCATGGTGGCGAACACTGCCGCCGCCCCGGCCATGTCGATCTTCATGTGCTCCATGCCGCCGGCGTCCTTGAGCGAGAGGCCGCCGGAGTCGAAGGTCACCCCCTTGCCGGTCAGGGCGACGGCGGGCGAGCCGTCCCCGCCGCGGTAGGTGAGCTCCACCAGCCGGGGCTCGTTCGCGCTCCCCGCCCCCACCCCCAGGATCCCTCCGAACCCGCCCCGGGCGAGCTGCGCCTTCGTCCACACCCGGCACCCGAGCCCCACCCGGGAGGCCATGGCCTTGGCCTCCTCGGCCAGGAACGCCGGGGTGGCGTCGATGGCCGGGGTGTTGACCAGGTCTCGGGCCCAGTTGGCGGCCTCGGCGTAGACCTCGCCCCGGCGCAGCCCGGCCCGGAGCTCCGCCCGCGGCGCCCCTCCCGCCAGCACCACCACCCGGCGGAGCCGAGACTCCTCCCTGGCCTCCTCGTCGGCCGGACGGACCTTGTAGCGCAGGAAGCGGTAGGCCCCGAGGACCACCCCCTCGGCCAGGGCGTGAGCTGCCTCCCCGGCCGGCCCCACCTGGGCCAGGGTGGTCGCCACCGAGGCGAACCGAGCGGCGGAGCGGGCGGCCTTCATGGCCGCTTTCCGGACCGCCGCCGGCCCGGCCTCCTCCTTGGGACCAAGGCCGAGGAGGAGGAGGTTGCGGGCCCGCACCCGGCCCAGGGTGGGCAGGACGAAGGAGTCCCCCACCTTCCCCTCCACCCGGTGCTCCCTGAGCAGCCCTATGAGGTCCACGTCCATGGCCCGCCGGACCTCCTCCACCCCAGGGCCGGCCACCCGCCCCTTGAAGAACGGCAACACGAGGAGGTCCGCGTCCACCTCGTCGGGCGGTGCCGTGGAGAGCTCGAACCTGGGCACGCTCCCTCCTCCGCTGGTGGGGGGCGGCAGACAGTCTATCGACGTCGGGCCGGGACCCGGCCCCCGCGTTGGCCACGACCCGGCCGGCGCGTTGCCTTACTCGCCCCCTCGCTCCTAGGCTGTGCGCCGGTGCAGACCAGGAACCTAAGGGACCTCGTCCGCTTCTCCCCCGAGGGCCCGGTCCACCGGCCGCTCTTCGAGACCGACCGGCTGTGGAGCGAGCTCGTCTGCCTGGACCGCAACCAGACAGTGGGCCCCATCACCGACCCCGAGTCCGACGCCCTGCTCACCGTGGTGGCCGGCGAGGCCGTCGTCTTCGTGGGGACCCGCCGGCGCCGGGTCGGGCAGTGGGAGACCGTGCTCGTCCCCGCCCGCTCGGAGCTCACGGTCCGCAACGCCTCGGCCGACCCGGCCGTCCTCCTCCTGGTGGCGGCCCCGCCCCCGGTGCCCCGACCGGTCTCGGGCTGAGCCGGGCGGTCGAGCTTTCCCGCTACTGGCGAGCCCGGAGCGCCCGCCGGAGGGGGGCCAGGGCAAGGTAGCCCACCAGGGCCGCCCCGAACGCCGGGAGGCTGGCCCCGGCCACGGAGCCCCACAGGGGGAAGGGCAGCCCCAGCCCCTCGAAGAAGCCCCGCACGCCCTCCACCCAGGCCCGCGGGCCCACCGGCACGCTCCAGTGGTAGACGAGGAACCCGAGCCCCCACGCCGCGAAGGCCGGGAGGGCCGCCCGCCCGCCCCCGACCGAGGCCTCCCCGCCCCCGCCCCGCAGCACGAAGTAGTCGGCCACGAACACGCCGAACAGCGGCACGAACACCGAGCCCAGCAGGAACAGGAACGACTCGTAGACCAGGGTGGAGCTCTCGGCCAGCCCCAGCCAGGCGGCCAGGGCCGCCCCCACCGCCGCCACCGCCACCACGGCTCCCCGCTGGGGGAGCCGCTCCACGACGTTCTGGCTGGAGACCGCAGCCGAGTAGATGTCGGCGAAGGCCTCGTCGGTCTCGCCCACGAGGAGGGCCAGGAGCACCGCGCCGCCCCCGGCCAGGGCGGCGATGGCCTGCCCCAGCGGGCCCGGGGCGGGGGCGGCCAGGCCCACCCCGGCCGCCAGGAGGGCCCCCAGGGCGTAGAGCCAGACGTTGCCCAGGGCGTAGCCGGCGAACGTCCCGCCGGCCGAGGACCACGCTCCCCGGGCGAACCGGTTGTAGTCGGCCACCAGGGGGAGCCAGGAGACGGGCATCACGATCACGAGGTCCACGGCCAGCCAGAACGGCACCCCGCCCGTCCCGGGGCGGGACCAGAGGGACCCGAGGTCCGAGGCGGTGAGGGTGGCGAACGTGATCCACCCGGCCGCCCCGGCCAGCACCCAGACCCCGAACCGCTCCAGCCACCGCCGGACCACGAGGATGGGGCCGCCCAGGGCCAGGGCGGTGCAGACCACCGCCACCACGGCCAGCCAGAACCAGTAGGAGCGGAACCCGAACAGCCGAGCCGACACCTGGTCGGCCACCAGGGCCATCACCCAGAACTCGAACCCGGTCCATCCCACGAGCTGGGCCACGTTGAGGACGGAGGGCAGGTAGGAGCCCCGCAACCCGAGGACCGGCCGGAACAGGACCATCCCCGGGACCCCCTCCCGGGCCCCGGCCAGGCCCACCAGGGCCAGGGGGACGCAGCCCACCAGGGACCCCACGGCCACCGCGAGGAGCGCCTCGGGGAGCCCCAGGCCGAACCCCCCGAGCTCCGCGGGAAGGACGAGGAACGTCCCGGTGAGCATAACGAGGAGCCCGATGGCCAGGTCCCCCCACAGCACCGCGAAGTCGACGCCACCGAGCCTGCGGTGCTCCGGGGGGACGGGTCGGACGCCCCAGGTCGGTGCCTCGCGCTCGAGGACCCGTTCGAGCCGCTCCGTAACGGTCGCCATGGCCACCTCCCTCCGCCGGCATTACCCGGATCAGGTTCCAGGGGTCGCCAGCTACCCAGCCGGCCTCTCAGCCCGGTGCCACCGAGCTCCCCCGTGTGCCTGGTGTTGCCGGGCCCAGTGTACCTCGGCCCCGGTGCGCACACCTCCGTCCCCGCTCGATACTGGTCGGGCGGCCGCCCGCGTCGGCGCGGGGGATCGCTGCTCGGGTGGGAGACGACGGAGGGAGGAGGCCATGGCGCCAGCGCAGCTGGTGGTGGAGCGGGACGGCCCGGTCACGCTCCTCCGCATGAACAACCCCCAGAAGCTCAACGCCCTCTCGCCGGTCCTCACGGGGGAGCTCATCGAGGCCCTGGAGGAGGCAGGCGCGGACCGCACCGTACGGGCCCTCGTCCTCACGGGCGAGGGGCGGGGGTTCTGCGCCGGGGCCGACCTGGGGACGCTCGAGGAGCCCTACCGGAGGGGCCAGCGTCCCAGCCTCTCCGCCTTCCTTCGGGAGGGGTACAACCGGCTGATCCCCGCGGTCGCGGAGGCCCCCCAGCCCGTGGTGGCCGCGGTGAACGGGGTGGCGGCGGGGGCCGGGGTGTCCCTGGCCCTGGCCTGCGACCTCCGGGTGGCCAGCGAGGAGGCCTCCTTCACCGCGGCCTTCTCTCGGATCGGGCTGGTCCCGGACTCGGGGGCCTGCTACTTCCTCCCCCGGACCCTGGGGCGAGCCCGGGCCCTGGAGTTCGCCCTCCTCTCGGACCGGGTGGACGCGCAGGCCGCCCTGGCCATGGGCCTGGTGAACCGGGTGGTGCCGGCCGAGCGCCTCCTCGAGGAGGCCATGGCGCTGGCCCGCGGACTGGCGGAGCTCCCCACGGTGGCCCTGGCCCTCACCCGCCGCCTCTTCGACGAGGCCGCCACCCTCTCGCTCCGGGAGACGCTGGAACGGGAGGCCCGGGCCCAGGACCGGGCCGCCGCCACCCGGGACCACCTGGAGGGCGTCCTGGCCTTCCTCGAGAAGCGGCCCCCCTCGTTCACCGGGGAGTGAAGGGCCGTCGGGGCGCCCGCGCGCTCGGCGTGGCCGGAACGCACGGGCGTTCCGCCGCTGTTCGGACGGCTCGCCGGGCCTAGTAGCGTTCCGCAATAGGCAGTAGGGCTGCTCCCTTCTTCTTCGCCTCCCCGGTCCTCGGGGACGCGAAAGTTGCCCTCCTTAGGAGGGCCATCCACCTGGATCTGTTCCTAGGCGGTCACCTCCTTCCACCACGCCC
>DATLZQ010000024.1:0-6973 GCA_035573915.1 Actinomycetota bacterium
GGCCGCTCGTTCGGCGTGGAGCGGGGGGGCGCGGAGCGAGTCCGGGAGTGGGCGGCCCGGCTGGCCCGGGTGCCGGTGGTGCTGGCCGAGGACGGGGCGGCGCCGGGGCCGGGGCGCCTCGTGGTGGGGACGGCGGCCTCCGTGCGGGACCTGGGCCCCCTCCGGCTGGACCTGGTGGCGGTCCTGGACCCGGACCGGGCCCTGGCCCGCCCCGGGGTGCACGCCGGGGAGCGGGCCCTGGCCACCTGGATGGAGGCGGCGGCCTGGGCCGGGCCCCGGGGCGGGGGTGGGCGGGTCCTGGTCCAGACCCGCCAGCCCGGACACCCGGCTCTCCAGGCCCTGGTCCGCTGGGACCCCCTGCCCTACCTCCTGGAGGAGGCCCGCCGGCGGACGGAGGCCGGGTTCCCCCCGGGCCACCCCGTGTTCCGGGTGGCCGGCGGGCCGGGCCTGGCGGAGGCCCTGCGGGAGGCGGGGGCGGAGACCGTGCTGGCCACGGCCGCCGGGGACGAGGCGGGCCGGGGCGGGACGGTATGCTTGGTGGCCGTCCCGCCGGGGCGGCTCGGCCCCTTCCGCCAGGCGGTCCTGGCCCTGGCGGCGGAGGGCGTGGTGGACCGGGTGGAGGCCGAACCGCAGCTCTAGCGCCGCGGGCGGCGGGCCCCTGACGGCGAGGGGAGAGGGATGGGCGTCCTTCCGATCCGCACCCTGGGGGACCCGGTCCTGCGCCAGCCGGCCCGGGACGTGGAGGCCTTCGATCCCTCGCTGTGGCGGCTCCGCGACGAGATGCTGGAGACCATGTACGCCGCCCCCGGGGTGGGGCTGGCCGCCCCCCAGGTTGGGGTCGCGCTGCGGTTCTTCGTCTTCGACCCCGGGGACGGGTCGGGCCCGGGGGCGGTGGCCAACCCCCGCATCGTGGCGGCCGAGGGGGAGCAGGTGGAGGACGAGGGGTGCCTCTCCATCCCGGGCCTGTGGTACCCCACGCCGCGGGCCCTGCGCGTGCGCCTGGAGGGGCTCGACGTGGAGGGGCGCCCCCTCAGCCTGGAGGGGGAGGGCCTGCTGGCCCGGATCTTCCAGCACGAGACCGACCACGTGGACGGGCGGCTGTTCATCGACCGGCTCTCGCCCCAGGACCGCCGCCGGGCCATGGCCATGCTCCGGGAGCTCGAGCTCGGCGGGGGCCAGCCCGAGCGCCGGCCGCGGCCCCGGTAGGCTGGCCCGCGTGCGGGTCGTGTTCCTGGGCAACGCCCGGTGGTCGGTGCCGTCCCTGGAGGCGGTGGCCCGGTCCCACCACCGGGTGGTCCTGGTGGTGACCAGGGTCCCCCGGCCCGCGGGCCGGGGGAGCCGGCTCACCCGGACCCCGGTGGCGGACGCCGCGGAGCGGCTGGGGCTCCCGCTGGCCGAGGTGGAGACCGTGAAGCGGGGCCCGGGCTTCGAGGCCATCCGGTCGGCCCGCCCGGACGTCCTGGCTGTGGTGGCCTACGGGGAGATCCTGCCTCAGGCGGTCCTGGACCTCCCCTCGGTGGCCCCGGTCAATGTCCACTTCTCCCTGCTCCCGGCCCTGCGGGGGGCAGCCCCGGTCCAGCGGGCCATCCTGGCCGGGCTGGACCGGACCGGGGTGACCACGATCCGCATGGACGAGGGGATGGACACCGGCCCCATCCTGCTCGCCGCCGAGGAGCCCATCCTGCCCGAGGATGACGCCGGGACCCTGGGGGCGCGCCTGGCCGAGCTCGGCGGGAGGCTCCTCGTGGAGACCCTGGACCGGCTGGAGGCCGGGACCGTCGAGGAGCGGCCCCAGGACCACGCGGCCGCCACCCTCGCCCCCAGGCTCACCCCGGAGGACCGGGTCGTGGACTGGGGGGAGGACGCCGAGGCCGTGGTGCGCCGGGTCCGGGCCCTGGCCCCGGACCCCGCCGCCGTCACCCGGTTCCGGGGCCGGGTCCTCAAGCTCTTCCGGGCCCGGGCCGTGCCCGTCCCCGACGGGGCCGGCCCCCCCGGGACGGTGGCCCTGGTCTCGGCCGACGGGTTCGCGGTGGCCGCCGGCCGGGGCGCGGTCCGGCTGGAGGAGGTGGCCCCCGAGGGGCGGCGGCGCATGAGCGGGGCCGAGTTCGTCCATGGCTACCGGCCCAGGGTCGGCGAACGCCTCGGGTAGGCCGGGCCCCTCGGGCTCCCGGGGGGCCAGGGCCCGGGCCGGCGGGCGGCCCTCGGCCCGGGCGGTGGCCCTGGAGGTCGTCCGGCGGGTGGCCGAGGAGGGGGCCTACTCGACGATCGCCCTCTCCGCGGCCCTGGAGCGCTCCGGGCTGGGCGAACGGGACCGTCGGCTAGCGGCCGACCTCGCCTACGGGACGCTCCGGCGGCTGCTGTTCCTGGACCGGGCCCTCGCCCTGGCCTCGGGACGAGCCCCCGACGCCCTGGAGCCCGAGGCCAGGGCGCTCCTCCGGCTGGGCGCCTACCAGCTGCTCTTCACGAGGGTCCCGCCCCACGCCGCGGTGGCGGAAACCGTGGCCCTGGCCCCCCTCCGGTTCCGGGGGCTCGCCAATGCCGTCCTCCGACGGCTGGCCGCGGACCCGCCCCGGCCGCCGGCCGGGGACGACGACGAGGCCGTGGCCCTGCGGACGGGCCTGGCGCCCTGGGCCGTGGCCGAGCTCCGGCGCCTCCTCCCCCCGGACCGGGTGGAGGAGGCGGCCCGGGCCCTGGCCGAGCCCGCCGAGCTCTGCCTGCGGGTGAACACCTGCCGGGTGGCCGTGGAGGAGGTCGAACGGGCCCTCCAGCAGGCGGGCCACCGGCCCCGCCGGGGACGTCACCCGAGCGTCCTGCGGGTGGACTCGGTGGCCCCGGCCCGCCTCCCCGGCTACGCCGAGGGGTGGTTCACCGTCCAGGACGAGGCCTCGGTCCTCGTGGGGGAGGCGGTGGGGGCGGGGCCCGGGGACCGCGTCCTCGACGCCTGCGCCGCCCCCGGGGGAAAGGCCACCCACCTGGCCTGCCTGGTGAGCCCCGGGGGGCTGGTCGTGGCGGGCGACGTCCACCCCAGGCGGGCGGCCCTGGTGGCCCGGGCCGCGGAGCGGCTGGGAGTCCGGGTGGCGGTCCTGGCCCAGGACGCCCGCCGGCCGGCGGTGCGAGGGCCCTTCGACGCGGCCCTGGTGGACGCCCCCTGCTCGGGGCTGGGGGCGGCCCGCCGCCGCCCCGAGCTCCTGTGGAGGCCGGCCAGGGAGCGGCTGTCCCAGCTGGCCCGGCTCCAGGTGGCCATCCTCGTGGTGACGGCCGACCTGGTTCGTCCCGGGGGGCGCCTCGTGTACGCGGTCTGCACGTTCCCCCGGGCCGAGACCGAGGCCGCCGCCCGGGCCTTCCTGGCCAAGCGGCCGGACTTCGAGCCCGCGGCCCTCCCCGGGCCCGACGGCCCCGCCCCCGCCCACCGGCTGTGGCCCCACGTCCACGGGACCGACGCCATGTTCTACGCGGGGTTCCGCCGTCGGCCGGCCTGAGACGCCCCGGGCCGCTCGTGCCCCCCGCTCCCGCCCGGCGGGCAACCGGCCCGCGGCGCCCCCGCGGGCGCGGCTCCAATGGGAGGGCCGGGCCCGTAGAATCGCCCCGATGCCCGGCAAGGTGGCGGCCTCTATCCTCTCCGCCGACTTCGCCCACCTGGCCGACCAGGTCAAGTTGGTCGAGGAGAGCGTCGATGTGATCCACATCGACTGCATGGACGCCCACTTCGTCCCCCCGCTCACGGTGGGGCCCGTGGTGGTCGAAGGCCTCCGCCGGGTGACCGACCTCCCCCTGCACTGCCACCTCATGGTGGAGCGCCCCCACCTTCTGTTCGACGACTTCGCCGCGGCGGGGACCGACATCGTCACCTGCCACGTGGAGGCCGTGGAGGACCCGGCCCGGGTCCTGCGGCAGGCGGCGGCCCGGGGGATGCGGGCGGGCCTCGCGGTCAACCCCTCCACCCCGGTGGAGTCGGTCTTCCCCCACCTCGAGTCGCTGGACCGGGTCCTGGTCATGAGCGTGAACCCCGGGTGGGCGGGGCAGGAGTTCCTCGAGGTGGCCCTGCCCAAGATCGAAGCGGTCCGGGCCGAGATCGAGCGTCGGGGGCTCAAGGTGGAGGTGGAGGTGGACGGAGGGATCAACGAGGCCACCGCCCCCCGCTGCCTGGCGGCGGGGGCCACGGTGTTGGCCGCGGCCTCCTCCATCTTCCGGGCCCCGGACCCGGCGGCGGCAGCCCGGCGGCTGGCGGCCATCGCCAGGGGGGCTTGAGGTGGCCGGGGGAGGCTGAGGTGGCCGAACGGATTCTGGTGGTGGACGACGACCCGGACGTGGCCCGGTTCGTCGAGGTGAACCTCCGCTCGGCCGGCTACGACGTGGACCTGGCCTCGGACGGCGAGGAGGCCCTGCGCAAGGCCGTGGAGGTCGTCCCCGACCTCGTCCTCCTGGACGTGATGATGCCCCGGATGGACGGGTTCGAGGTGGCCCGGCGGCTCCGCCGCGACCCCCGGACCTCCATGTGCACGATCATCATGCTCACCGCCAAGGCCCTGGCCTCGGATAAGGTGGTGGGGCTGGCCGCGGGGGCCGACGACTACATCATCAAGCCGTTCGACCCCGTCGAGCTCCTGGCCCGGGTCAAGGGGACCCTGCGGCGGGCCCGGGAGATGCGGGCCCTCTCCCCGCTCACCGGGCTCCCCGGCAACGTGCGGGTCCAGGAGGAGATCGGGCGGCGGGTGGCGGAGGGCGAGCCGTTCGCCCTGCTCTACATCGACCTCGACCACTTCAAGCCGTTCAACGACCACTACGGCTGGGTGCGCGGGGACCGGGTCATCCAGACCCTGGCCCGGCTGGTGGTGGACGTGGTGCAGGAGGTCACCGGCCCCCAGGGGTTCGTGGGCCACGTGGGCGGGGACGACTTCGTGGCCGTGGTGGCCACGGATACCGCGGAAACCGTGGCCAAGGAGCTGTGCCGGCGGTTCGACGAGGCGGTCCCCCTCCTGTATGACACTATCGACCGGGAACGAGGGGGCATCGAGGTCCCGGACCGCCAGGGCAAGGCCCGCTGGTTCCCGTTCCTGTCGCTTTCGATCGGGGTGGCGACCACCGCCCACCGGAGGTTCGAGCACTACGGGGAGGCGGTGGCCGTAGCCACCGAGATGAAGCACGTGGCCAAGCGGACCCCCGGCTCCTGCTACGCCGTGGACCGCCGCCGCGGGTAGCGGCGGGCGCCGGCCGGGCCCGCGCTATACTGCCGCCGAGACAGCACCGGGCTCGTCTTCGGGGCGGGGTGAAAGTCCCCACCGGCGGTGACAGTCCGCGACCCTCCGGCAGCCAGCCGGGGGTGGACCCGGTGGAACTCCGGGACCGACCGTGACAGTCGGGATGGGAGAAGACGGGCGAGGGCGGTCCCGCGTCGCCCCGTCGCGCCTTCGCCGCGCTCCCCGCTCCCGAGGCCGGACCCGGCATGCCACGGGAGGATGGGCCGAATCGGTGGACGGACCGGCGGTGGAGGGAGCGGAGGCGCACCGGACATTCATGGCCCGGGCCCTGGCCCTGGCCGAGCGGGGGCTGGGGCTGGCCGCCCCCAACCCCATGGTCGGCGCGGTGGTGGTGGCCGACGGGGCCGTGGTGGGGGAGGGGTGGCACGAGGGCCCCGGCACCCCCCACGCCGAGGTCCTGGCCCTGCGGGCGGCGGGCCCGCGGGCCCGGGGGGCGACGCTCTACGTCACCCTGGAGCCCTGCACCCACCACGGCCGGACTCCGCCCTGCGCGCCCCTGGTGGCCTCCTCGGGGGTGGCCGAGGTGGTGGTGGCCACGCGGGACCCCAACCCCGTGGTGGACGGGGCCGGGCTCCGCTTCCTGCGGGAGGTGGGGCTTCGGGTGGTGGAGGGGGTCCTGGAGCAGGAGGCCCGCGAGCTCACCCTGGCCTTCGCCAAGCACGTCCGCACCGGCCTCCCGTTCGTCGTCCTCAAGCTGGCCGCGTCCCTGGACGGGCGGACCGCGGCCCGAGACGGGTCGTCCCAGTGGATCACCGGGGAGGCCGCCCGCCGGGAGGTGCACCGGCTGCGGGCGGCCTCCGGCGCGGTGGTGGTGGGGGCCGGCACGGTGGCCGCCGACGACCCCGCCCTCACGGTCCGCCTGGACGGGTATCGGGGCCGCCAGCCCCTCCGGGTGGTGGTGGACGGCCGGGGGAGGACGCCTCCCGAGGCCAGGGTGTTCGACGGGGCTGCTCCCACCCTGGTGGCCACGACCCAGGCCGCGCCGCCCGCGGCCAGGGCGGCCTGGGAGCGGGCGGGGGCGGAGGTCCTGGTCCTGGAGGACCCGGGGGCGGAGGGGCGGGTGTCGCTTCCGGCGCTCGTGGAGGCCCTGGGGAAACGGGACGTCCAGGGCGTCCTCCTCGAGGGAGGCCCCACGCTGGCCTGGTCCGCGGTGCGGGCCGGGGTCGTGGACCGCCTCGTGCTCTACCTGGCCCCCAAGCTCATCGGGGGGACCGGGGCGCCCGGCGTCCTGGGCGGGGAGGGGGTGGGGTCCCTCTCGCACGCCCTGCCGGTCTCCCTGGTGGAGGTGGCCCCGGTGGGGGAGGACCTCCGGGTGGTGGCCGACCTCCGCCCCGGCCCGTTTCGGGGCGAGCGGCAAGGGGATCGTGCGGACGTCGCGGCGGTGGGCGGTGTTCACGGGGATCGTTGAGGAGGTGGGGACCGTGGAGGCAGCGGGGGCCCGGCTCCGCGTCCGGGCCCGCAAGGTCGTGGAGGACTCCGGCCCGGGGTCGTCCCTGGCGGTGAACGGGGCCTGCCTCACGGTGGTGGAGCGGGACGGGGAGCGCCTGGCCTTCGACCTCTCTCCGGAGACCCTGGCCCGCACGGCCCTGGGCCGCCTGGAGCCCGGGGACCCCGTGAACCTCGAGCGGCCGCTCACGCTCCTCTCCCGGCTGGGCGGGCACCTCGTCCAGGGCCACGTGGACGGGGTGGGGGAGGTGCGGGCCGTGGAGGAGGCC
>DATLZQ010000025.1:0-8090 GCA_035573915.1 Actinomycetota bacterium
GGGCGTGGTGGAAGGAGGTGACCGCCTAGGAACAGATCCAGGTGGATGGCCCTCCTAAGGAGGGCAACTTTCGCGTCCCCGAGGACCGGGGAGGCGAAGAAGAAGGGAGCAGCCCTACTGCCTATTGCGGAACGCTACTAGAGCCTCTCCGGCGGAGGGGCCCGCCCGGCTCGGGCCGGGGCTACCCGGCGAGGGCGTCCCGGAGGCGGGACGACACGTACGCCCACACGGCCACGAGGAGCATGGCCACCTTGGCCGCGAACCCGAGGACGGGGTTGGGGTACTTGCGCTCCTTGGGCCGGTAGAAGAGGCCCTCCAGGACGAAGCAGGCCACCCTGGCCCCGGTCTTCTGGCACAGGGCGTTCAGGGCGGCCTCCACCCGGTACCCCCGCGCGTCGCGGGGGGAGGCGTTCGAACAGCTCCCGTCCACGAGGCGCCCGGGCCGCCCGGACCACGGCGCCCACGGTGGGGGCCTCGTTGTGGGCGGGGATGACGGCGGCCACCGCGAGCGCCAGTGGGTCCGGTCCGGGCTCGGCCGCGCGGTCGTCCGCGCTCCGAGCGGCGCCCGGGCGGGGCCGTCGGGCCCACCCGGGCGAACCCCTCCGAGCGGGTGAGGGGAATCGAACCCCCGTCGCCAGCTTGGAAGGCTGGAGCTCTACCATTGAGCTACACCCGCAGGCAGTGAAACTGTACCAACCGGCGGCCCCGGCCCCGACGCACGAGGTCGGGGCGGCGCTCAGGCCGAAGGGAGCGTGCGGGGGAGGGCTTGAGGCCGCGGGCGGAGGGCCTTCCAGCGGTCGCCCTCCCGCTCCAGCAGGGCGGGGACCGTGCGGAGCGAGAAGTCCTGGGGCCGGACCCGCCCCAGGTCCTCCCAGGGGACCGGGAACGAGACGGGGGCCCCGGGGCGGGCCCGGGGCGAGTAGACGGCCACCATGTGCTGGCCGGCGGCGTTCCGGCCCACGTCGACGAAGACCCGCTCGCCCCGCCTGGCCCGGCGGACGGCCGTGGTGGCCAGGTCCGGGAAGCGGGCCTCGAGGATCCGGGCGATGGCTGCGGCAGCGGCCCGGACCTGGTCGAACGAGGGGCCCGGCCGGAGCGGCACCACCACGTGCACGCCCTTGGCCCCCGAGGTCTTGGCCACCCCACGGAGCCCGACCTCCTCGAGGAGGCGGCCCAGGGCTAAGGCCAGGCGGGCCGCCCGGTCGAACTGGCCCTCGGGAGGGTCCAGGTCTAAGGCCATGAGGTCGGGCCGGTCCAGGTGCCGGGTTCGGGAGAGCCAGGGGTGGAGCTCGATAGCTGCCTGGTCCGCGAGCCAGCGCAGGACGTCGGTGGAGTTGCAGAGGGCGTAGCGGACCTCCCGGCGGGCGGAGGGGGCCCAGACCCTCGCGGTGGGGACCCAGGGCGGGGCGTAGGGCGGCGTGTTCTTCTGGAAGAAGGCGACGCCCCCGATCCCGTTGGGGCAGCGCTTCACGCTGAGGGGGCGGTCCCGGAGGGCGGGGACGAGGGCGGGGGCCACCGCCTCGAAGTAGCCGAGGAGGTCCCGCTTGGTGAGCCCGTCGTCGGGCCACAGGGGCTTGTCGAGGTTCTTGACCTGGACCCGCGGCACCGGGAGGTTATACCGCTCCCGACAGCCCCCGCACTCCTCGGCTCCAGGGGTCACCTATGATGGCGGCGGAGCTTCGGGGCGTGGCGCAGCTTGGTGAGCGCGCCTGCTTTGGGAGCAGGAGGTCGGCGGTTCGAATCCGCCCGCCCCGACCACCCCGGCGCGGCCGGTCAGGCCCGCGACCTGAACCTCCCTCGTGACGCATCCCCAGCCCGCCGGGGCCCCGGGGGCGCCGGCGTCGCCACCGGCACCGGCTCCGCCCCGAGCGTGACCCCCGGTTCGGGCGCCGGGTCAAGCGGTGAACCGAGCAGCGAGTGGGCCAGCTCGCGGGCCGGCAGCTCGACCCGGAGATCAGGTGGCCGGGGGAAAGGGGACCCCGGTCACGGCCGGCCCGGGCCCTAAAGGCTGGCTCCTCGCCCCCGATGAGGTGGGCCGGGGAGGACCATGAGGCGGGCCTCTGCGCGCTGGAGCGTACCGTCCGGCGGCGCGTCGACCGAGCGCTCATCGTCGTCCCGCCCGGCCTCTTCCCCTGATAGCGGAGAAGGACGTGGAGCGCTTGCGAACGAGAGTCAGCGCTGCCGTCGTGATCGCAGCCCCACCAGCGGCCTGAACGCCTGTCAGCTCATCACGCCGGCCGAGATCGGCGCCGCCCTGGGAGGGACCTGGGACGAGGGCACCCTGCGGGCCGTGCTGGACACCGTCGACATGTGCGAGTGGGAAGGCGACGTCGCGAGCCTGGGGCTCAGCCGGATCCGCGTGCCGAAAGGCATCGAGGAGATCTGCCAGCTGCAGAGAGCCGGTGGCGCGGGCGAGACCTCGATGCTCGGTCCGGGCTTCGAGCGGATCACGCCGCAAACCGACGTCGCCGTGGCCGGCGCCGCGAGCGCCTGGTACCTCGCGGACCGCGCGATCAGGGGCATTACGAAGGCGGAGATCACGGGCCAGCTCGGCGTCTGCGTTACCGAGGTCGAGACCACCTGCTCCTCACTTCGGCCGGGCTGAAGGACAACGCGAAGCTCCAGGCCGGCCTCATCGATTCGCGGCCCTGGCGATATCGAGGCTCTGAGGCGGCCCTGGTTGTGCTCTCCTTCGCCTCCGCCTGGCGCCACGGACGCCGCCCGGATGCGCTCCCGCTTCCACGGCTCGCTGGCCGAGGGATCGCCCGGCTGCCTGATCACCGGCTGGCGTTCATGCGCGAGTCCCCCTTGGGATGCGGCATGCCCACCGTCGAGGCCGCCGCGGGCGAGGAGGTCCGGGGGCGTTGCTTGGGACATGGCCGCGCCGAACGAGGCCCGCCTCAAGACCTATGAGGCCATCGAGGCCGGCCACTGCCAGCTCCTGGGCGCCGGCCGGCACCAGACGCGGCGCTTCGTGAGTCGCGCTGCGCGGCGGCCTGACCCGGCCAGCGCGTGCCTCGTCGACGATGACGAAGTCGTGGGCCGCCTGACTCTGTGCGGGCTGACGACCCGATGCCGGCGGGCGCTTTGGTCTACCGGTTCCGTACTCGGATCCCCGGCGCGGTGCGCAACCGCTCGTCCACCGTGAGGAGGGTGAGGTCGAACACGCGGGCGGTCGCCGCCAGGAAGTGATCCGCAGGATCCCGGTGGGGGAGCTCGATCTCCGTGGAGACGAGGGCGACCTCGTGAGTGACGACGCCTCCACGAGCGGCAGGAGGTTCAAAGCCCTTTGGACCCACGGCCGGAAGGCTGGGGAGAGCCGGACGCGCCCTCGCGCTGCGAGCATCCCGAGTTCCCACACGGAGATCGGCGACAGCCACAGATCCCCCCTCGCGCTGTCGATGGCCTCGCGCAGGCCGCTCGGGAGCCGTGGCGAGCCGATCAGGTACCAGAACAGACGTGGGTGTCGAGCAGGAAGGGGGGCGGTGGTCTGCGGGCCAGGGTCAGCGCAGGGCCTCCCAGTCTCGCTCCGGGAGCGGCTCGAGGACGTCGCCCAGCTCCTCGGCCGTCCCACGCATCGCGCCATAGGCGCTCCCCTCGGGCTTTCGCTTCGGGGGCGGCACAACCTGGGCCACCGGGACCCCGCGCTTCGTGACGAGGAGCGGGCGTCGGGTCCGGCGGACCCGCTCGATGGCGACCAGGCAGGTTGCCTTGAACTTCGAGATCGGCATCTCGTCCACGGAAGCAATGTACTATGGTCACGTTCCATGGTCGCTTCTTCGGGGGCCCCGGCCTGTTCGGGTCTGTGGGCCGCCCCCCCGCGTGGTCTGCAGGTGCCGAGCCTCGCGTACCATGCGGCCGGGATGACCGGCGAGGGGCGCGCGGGCTGGGTGGCGGTGCTCGCCGAGGCCGAGGGCCTGCGGTGGGTCCTCGAGCACGCCCGCATGGCCTGGACCGAGGCCTCCGCTCGGCGCGCGGCGCAGGTCCACGCCGGTGACCCGCTCGGGCCGCAGCGCCCGGCCGCCACCCTGCCCCGCAGCGCCCACCGGCCCGACCCGACCGGACCGTCTTGAGCTCCCCTCCTTTGGGCTTGACAGGAGCTCGCCGCCGGGGGAGGATACGCGAACGTCGCCGGCGGACGGAGGCGTTGGGAGTGGGCCTTCCGCGGGGACCCCTGGGGCGCAGGGCCCTGGCCGGGCTCTCGGTCGCCGTCCTCGTGGCCCTGCTCACGGCCGCCCCGGCCCCTGGGGGCGAGGGAGACGTGCCCCCTCCCGACTGGCGGTGGGCGTCCTGGGAACGGCCGGCGGCCTCGCGCGGTGCGCCCCGGCCTCCGATTCCACGGGCCCCGAAGCGGAGCTGGAGGCTCGAGCCCGGGGCCTGGGTCCCGGGCCAGCTGGTGGTGGCCTTTCGCCGGTACACGACCGGGCTCCAGGCCACCCATCTCCACCGGGCGGTGGGGGCCCGCGCCGTGCGCCGCCTCCCCGCCCTCCGGTTCGACCTGGTGAGGCTGCCCCCGGGGCTCTCGGTCCCGAGGGCGGTCGCCAGGTACCGCCGGGACCCCGCCGTGCTCGCGGCCGAGCCCAACTTCCGCCGCCACCGGCTCCAGGTGGTCCCCACCGACCCGCGTTTCGGTGAGCAGTGGGGGCTGCACAACGTGGGGCAGCCGCACGGGGTCGCGGACCCCCCTCCCGAGACGGTGGAGGGGGCGCCGGACGCGGACGTGGACGCCCCCGAGGCCTGGGCGGTGACCACGGGCAGCCCCGAGACCGTCATCGCGGTCATCGACAGCGGGGTCGACCTCTCCCACCCGGACCTCGCGGGCAGCCTGTGGGTCAACCCCGACGAGGTCCCCGGAAACGGAGTGGACGACGACTCCAACGGCTTCGTCGACGACGTGAACGGCTGGGACTTCGAGGAGCAGGACCCGGTCCCTCAGGACGAAGACGGGCACGGGACCCACGTGGCGGGCATCATCGCCGCGGCGGCGGGCAACGGGGTGGGAGGCGCCGGGGTCTGCCCGGGGTGCCGGCTCATGGTGCTCAAGGCGCCGCTGGACCTGTTCGGCGAGCTGGCGGCCATCGAATACGCCGTCCTGAACGGGGCGGACGTCCTCAACCTGAGCTTCAGCGGCGCCTACTTCTCGGTCCTCGAACGGAGGACCCTGGCCTGGGCGGGGAGCCAGGGCGTGCTGGCCGTGGCCGCGGCAGGCAACGAGGGCGGAGACAACGACATGCCGCTCGACCTCGACGTCGACCTCGACGGGGTCCGAGACTGCTGCCCGGTGTACCCGGCCAGCTACGACCTCCCGACCGTCGTCGCCGTGGCGGCCAGCAACGACCTCGACGAGTACGGGTCCTTCACCAACCTGGGGCACGAGTCCGTCGACCTGGCGGCCCCCGGCGTGGACGTCCTGAGCACGTACCCTCCCGGCGACTACCGCTACCTGAACGGCACCTCGATGGCGGCGCCGTTCGTGGCGGGGGTGGCGGGGCTCGTGAAGTCCGCCCACCCCGAGTACGGCCCACTGGAGCTCCGCAACGCCATCTTGAACGGCGTGGACCGCCCCGCCGGGCTGGGCTACGTCTACCTCCGGGGGACGGAGCAGTTCCCCGGCTCCTTCACCCTGACCGACGGCCGGCTCGACGCGGCCCAGGCCCTGACCGCCCCCACCACGCCGCCCACGGGCCCGAGCGACGGCAACATCTCGGGGGCCCGGCTCCTGCGGGCCGCGGCCATGGGCTCGGTGGGCTGGCCGGAGGACGTCAACGACGTCTTTCGAAAGCGCCTCCTGGGGGGCCGGGCCTACACCTTCCGGTTGGAGGTGCCCCGGGGCCAGAACTTCGACCTCTACCTGTGGAAGCCGGGGACGCTGGAGATCTGGCAGTGCCGCCCGGGCCTCTTCTCCCCCTGCCGGCTGGCCAGGAGCGGGACCCGGGGCCGGGGGCGGGACGAGGCGTTCGTCTTCCGCCCCCGGAGGACCGGGACCTACTACGTCCACGTGAGCGCCTGGTTCAGCCGGGGGAGCTACCGCCTGTCCGTGACCTCCGGGTGAGGCGCCGGTCCGCCGTGGTCAGTCCGCCAGGGCTCGCAGGGCCTCGTCCCCGAGGATCACGACGCCCTCCTCCCTGACCGCGCGGGCCAGGGGGTTTCGTTTGTCCAGGGCCCAGCGGAACTCCTGCGGGGTGAACCCCACGGGCTGGACGCCGGGGGGCGCGTCGCGGGTGAGGAGGGCGAGTCGCTCCGGGAGCCGCTCGGGCAGGCTCTCCGCCACCACCACCACGTCCACGTCACTCCAGACGTTGAAGTCGCCCCGGGCCACGGAACCGACGACGGCCGCGGCGACGAGAGGGAGCCGCTGTCCCAGTGACCGCACGTAGGTCCGGGCCAGCTCGATGAGCTCGGCCCGCCGGCGCACCCGTTCAGCGACGACCTTGTCCACGCAGGCTCCTCCAACAGCCGTCCACCCACTGGAGGACGGCCGCGGCGGCCTCGATGGCCGCCCTCGAGTCGGATGGGCCGTAGTGTTCCCCGGTCGTCCCGGCGGCGTGGGCGTCGGGGTAGCGAGCCGGGATGTAGTGCCGACCCAGGGCCCGAAGGGCATCCTCCACCTCCGCGGGGACCTCCACGCCTGCCGCCCGTGCCCTCGCCCCGAGCCGCACCAGGTCGTGGCCCCAGGGCCCCTGTCCCAGACCGTGGAGGAGGGCCTTGATCGCGAGTTGGGCGGCCTGCTCGGCTGCGAAGCAGGCCCAGTTGTGAAGGCCGGCCTCGGCCTGGACCCTCGCTCCGGCCAGGGCGCTGTCGGCTTCCCGTCGCCACCGGGAGAACTCTTCGATGTCCAAGGGCGGCTGCACGGCGACATCGTAGCCGGGTGTCCCCCGCACGCGCGCGCCACGCTCCCCCACCCGCAGTGCGCGGCGTCCCACCGGGGTTCCGAGGCCCGCCGCCCAACGAATTGCCCCTGGCGCGACGGCACCCAGGTGTGGGATGGTGAGTACCCGAGCTGGGGCCACCGGGGGCCCCACCAGGGGCCTCCGCCCGCGGGCGGGCTACCCGGGATCGGGGAGCGCGGGGAGGCCGCGCCGGAGCATACTGAGGGCCGGACGCCGGGGGGGACAGGTGGAGCTCAGCATCGAACGGGACCCGCAGGACCCGCGGCGCTTCCGGGTGGCGGGGGAGGTCGACATCTCCAACCACGAGCGGCTGGTGGAGGCCCTGGCCGGGCCCGTGGAGGAGGGGGGCGACCTCGTCCTGGACCTCTCCGGCCTGGAGTTCATGGACAGCCAGGGCATCCGGGCCCTGCTCATCCTCTCCCAGCGGCTCGAGGGCCGGGGCCGCCTCAAGCTGGTGTCGCCGGGCTCCGTGGTCTCGCGGCTGCTGGAGGTGGTCCGGGCCGACGCTTTCCCGAACGTCGAGGTCGTCCGGGACGGGGACGAGGCCTGAGGGAAGCCGCCCGGCGAACGCCCCCTCCACCGGCTCGGGCCCGGCCCCGGGCGTCCTTGACGGGCCCGGTAAGCTCAGGACCGTCTGGTTCGACCGAGGACGGTGACGGCACCTCCCCCCACCGGGACGGGCTCTCGCCGAGCCCGTATACTGGCGCCTCCCGGACCGGCCGCTCCTCGGCGTGTCCGCGCCCAACCGGGGGAACGATCCCTGGGTCCTCGACGTCTCTCTCTTCACGCGGCCGGCGCCGCGGCTCCGGTCACGGCCGGCCGCGGACGACGAAGGACGTCGGGGAAGGGGTGCGGGCGCGAGGCCGGAGGGGCTGGGCGGTGAGTGACGGGGGCAGGCGGGGATGAAGCTGCTCGAGCGGACGCGGACCTGGCGGCCCGGCGGGGCCCACCGGGCCCCCGGGCCGGGCCTTCCTGCCCGTCCGCTGTGGCTCGTCCTCGGCCTCTGCGCGCCGTTCCTGGTGGCGGGAGGGATGCTGGTCGGCTTCCGGGTGGCCCGGGAGGGGACTCTCCCCCGCCTGGCCGTGGGCGGCTTCCCCGTCGGCTCCATGAGCGAGGCCGAGGTGCGGACCGTGGTCCGAGCCCTGGCCTTTCGCCGGGGGGCCGAGGAGGTGATCCTGCAGCGGCCGGTCACGGCGGGGG
>DATLZQ010000026.1:0-12766 GCA_035573915.1 Actinomycetota bacterium
GGTGGCGACCCCCAGCCCCCGCCGCTGGCCCACCGTGAACCGGTGGATCCCCCGGTGGGTCCCCAGCACCCGCCCGGAGGGGTCCACCACCTCCCCCGGGCGGACGAGCTGCGGCAGGTACTCCTCGAGGAAGGCGGCGTGGTCGGCCCCGGGCACGAAGCAGACCTCCTGGGAGTCGGGCTTGTCGGCCACGGGCAGCCCCAGGCGCCGGGCGTGGGCCCGGGTCTCGGCCTTGGTCTGGCCCCCCACCGGGAACAGGGCCCGAGCCAGCTCCCGCTGCCCCAGGGTGTGGAGGAGGTAGGACTGGTCCTTGGCCGGGTCCGCCCCCCGGCCCAGGTGCCACCGCCCCCCCTCGTCCCGCCAGGTCCGGACGTAGTGGCCGGTGGCCACGAACTCGACGCTCCTCCGGTCGGCCAGGGCCAGGAAGGCCCCGAACTTGACGTGCTCGTTGCAACGGACGCAGGGGTTCGGGGTCCTCCCCTCCAGGTACTCGCCGAAGAAGTCGGCCAGGACGGTGGCCTCGAAGGCCTCGGTGAGGTCCACCACCTCGAAGTCGAACCCCACCCTGGCGGCTACCGCCTCCGCGTCGGCCCTGGCCCGGGGCCCGCAGCAGCCGTGGTCCACGCCCTCGGCCAGGTGGACCAGCTTCATGTGGCAGCCCAGCACCCGGTACCCCTGCTCGTGGAGGAGGGCGGCGGCCACGGAGGAGTCCACCCCTCCGCTCATGGCCACGAGCACCGACGGTCTGCCACCCATCCCGTGCGAGGCTAGCACCCACCCGCCGCCCGGCTGGCGTGGGCCTCCCGGCGGGGGGGACAATGGGCCCGTGGGCGAGGACCGCATCACCACCGTCTACCTCGGCCAGTACACGCGGGAGACGGCCAACGCCATCGCCGGCGAGCTCGAGGCAGCCGGGATCGCCTGGTGGTACAAGGAGCCCGGCTTCTTCAGCCAGATCTGGGAGTTCGGCGTCCGGCTGTTCGTGGACCAGCGCCGCCTGGCCGAGGCCCGGGAGATCGCCGCCCGGGTGGTGGCCGAGCGGAACCCACCCCCGTGACAGCTCCTCCAAGGCCTACGCGGCCCGCTTCTTCCGACCGCGCAGGGCGTGGTACCTGAGGGGTTCGTGCAGCCAGCAGTACTTGGACCGGTTGTAGATGGAGATGACCGTCCCGCAGCCCTCCTCGGCGCACACCCGACCCTTGCTGAAGGTCCGGTTGGGACGGGGCAGGGCCCGGACGGGCGCCCCCCGCAAGGACAGCGACTCGTCTCTCATGCGGCATCCCTCTCCCGGCCGCCGCGCGCCGCCCTGGGACGGGCGGCGTCGGCGGCCCGAAGCCCGTGTCGGGCGATCCGCTCGTGGAACTCGATGAGGTCGTCCCAGCCGATGGGCGGGCCGGACCGCTCCTCGAGGAGCTCGAACGGCGCCGGCCCCGAGGCCGGCCCCACGCCGGCCGCGGCCAGCTCCACCACGTCCTCCGGCTCCAGGCGCCGGGCGTTGAGGCGGCCGCAGGCCGGGCAGCTGAACTCGACCAGGGCCTCGGAGCCGGACCCGACATGGACCTCAAGGTCCTCCCGCTCCAGGTCGACCTCCCCGCACCAGGCGCAGCGGGCCTGGAACGGCGGGTCCGGACGGCGCGACCACTCCCCCATCGGTCCCTGTCTAAGTCCAGCCTTCGCTAGTGATACGAACGTCGCGTGCGGATGGTTCATTCCCCGCCCGCGGCGGGCCACGCCTCGAGACTTGTGGATTCAGACGCGAGGGGCAGCCCCGGAGTTCCGAGCCCCTGGCACGGCGTCCGCCGCCGGGGCCGGCCCGGCCGAGGCCGGAGCTACCGGCCGGTGAAGGTGGCCTTCCCCGGGCCCTGCTCGAGGAAGGAGCGCATCCCGAGCCTCTGGTCCTCCGTCGCGAACAGGTCGGCGAACAGCTCCCGCTCGAGCACGATCCCAGAGCGCAGGTCGCCCCGGGCCCCCCAGTTGATGGCCACCTTGGCCGCCCGCAGGGCCTGGCGGGGACCCCTCGCGTACCGCCGGGCCACCTCCACGGCCCGGGGGTAGACGTCGGCCGGGGGGAGCACCTCGTCCACGAGCCCGATGGCCAGGGCCTCCTCGGCCCTGAGGTGACGGCCGGAGTAGATGAGGTCCTTGGCCCGGGCCGGCCCCACCAGCCGAGGGAGCCGCTGGGTGCCGCCGGCCCCCGGGATGATCCCGAGCAGGATCTCGGGCTGGCCGATCCGGGCGTCCTCGGCCGCGAAGCGGAAGTCGGCGCACATGGCGAGCTCGCAGCCTCCCCCCAGGCAGTAGCCGTTGACGGCGGCGATGGTCACCTTGGGGAGGTCCTCCACCAGGTCGAAGACCTCCTGGAGGAGGACGATCCAGGGGCGGACCTCGGCCGGGGTGAGGTCTACCATGACCCGGACGTCGGCCCCGGCCGCGAACACCCGCTCCCCGCCCCAGAGCACCACGGCCCCCACGTCGTCCCGCTCCGCCGCCTCCGCCGCGGCGGCCCTGAGCTCCCGGGTGACCTGCTCGTCGATGGCGTTCATGGGGGGGCGGTCCAGCCGGATCGTCCCCACCCCGTCCTCGACCTCCAGGCGGACGTACTCCCCCATCGAACCGACCTCCTTTCGTGTGGCGGTCCCTGCCTGCGGCCCGGCGCCGGGCCGCGGGCCCGGCCGGGCCCGAGTCTAGCCCGTACTGCCCACGGTCTAGCCCGGGGTCAGGTCCAGGGAGCCGGCCCTGGGCCGAGGGAGGCCCGGAGGGCCCGCTCCAGTGGGGTGCGCTCCACCCCGAACTCGGCCGAGGCGTCCGGGGCGTCGGCCACGCTGTCGGTGGCCAGGAGCTCGAGCAGGTGGCGGCCGGGGCGGCGGCCGCCCACCCGAAGGACCGCCCGGGCCAGCCTCGGGCCCAGGTGGACCCTGGGCTTCCCCCCTCCCCCCAGGCGCCTCGCCAGCTCGTCGGCCGTGAGCCGCTCGGGGCCCTCGAGCCCCCAGGTCCCGGAGGCGACCCGGGCCCGGTCGTCGGCCGCCACCAGCACCCGGACCACGTCCTCGGCCGCCACCGGGGCCAGGACCTGTCGCCCGCTTCCCACCACCAGGGCCGGCCACCGCCCGGCCCCGGCCCGCACCGTCCGGAGCCAGGCGCTGCCGGGGGCGCAGACGAGGGTGGACCGGACCACCACGTGCTCCAGCGACGACGCCCGCACCGCCTCCTCGGCCAGCCCCTTGGCCCGCAGGTAGGGGTGGGGAGCCGAGGGGTCGGCCCCGGCGCTGGAGAGCAGGAGGAAGCGGCGGATCCGGGCTCGCTCGGCGGCCGCCAGCGCCGCCTCCACGGTGCGCAGGTTGGCCCGCTCGTACGCCCCGGCGTCGGGCAGGTCCAGCCCCCCGGCCAGGTGGCAGAGGGTGTGTGCGTCCCGCATGACGGCCTCCAGCGTCTCCAGGTCGCCCGGGGCGACCACGGCCACCTTGGCCCCCAGGGCCCGGAGGGGTCCGGCCGCCTCCCGCCTCCGGACGACGGCCCGCACCTCGGGGGACACGCCGACGAAGGCCGCCACCGCCAGGCGGCCCAGCGTCCCCGAGGCCCCCACCACCACGACCGGCACCCAGACCATTGTGAGCCCGGCGGTGGCCCGTGCTCCCCCGGCGCCCGCTCGGGGTGCGGCGCCCCGGAGCCCGCCCGGAAATTCCCGGCGGAAATGCTTGAGTCGGGTTTGAAACGGGCCAAACTGGGAACCCGAAGAAGGCGACGGGCGGTTCGCCGGACCTCCGAACCCCCCCCTCGCATCGACGACCGTCCGCTGAAGGGGCCGCCCCGCCTGGGGCGGCCCCTTCTCGCCTTCCGGTCCTCCTCTGCGGGTCCCGGTCCCGGGTATCCTCGCGCCGTGGGCCGGCGCGCCGCGTGGTGGGACGCGGCCCTCTACGGGGTCTGCGCCCTGACCGCGTTGGGAGTGTGGGGGTACTCCGCCACTCCCATCCACCGGGAGTGGGCCGCCCTGGCCGCCCCCATGTACGCCTTGGGGACCCTGGGCGCCCTGGGCCTGGCCCGCCTGGCCCCCCGCCCTGGCCCCCGCCTGGTCCTGGCCGTGGCCGTGTTCGCCGCCGTGGCCCTGTCCCCGCTCTGGGTCCAGGTCTCCCGCCGGGCGGCCACGGACGCCGGGCTCCACGCCCAGTCCGAGGTGATCGTGACGGAGGAGGCGGCCAGGGCCCTCCTCGCGGCCCGCAACCCCTACGCCGAGCGGTTCGACGGTCCCCTGGCGGACCGGCCGCCGGCCCAGCGGCGCCACTTCCCCTACGGGCCGGGGATGCTCGCCTTCGGCGTCCCCCGGGCCCTGGGGGTGGGCCTGCCCCTCGGCGACGCCCGCCTGTGGTTCGCGGGGGCGGCGGTGGCGGTGGCGGGGTGGGCCCTGGCCGCCTGGCGGGGGAGCCTGGCCCGCAAGGTGCTCCTGGTCCAGGTCCTGGGCGTGCTCCCCACCTCGGCGCTCCTGCTCGCCACGGGGGGCCACGACCTCCCCGTGGTGGCGCTCATGCTCCTGGCCGCAGTGCTGCTCGCGGAGGGACGCCCGGGGCCGGCCGGCGTGGCCCTGGGGCTGGCGGCGCTGACCAAGCAGACCGCGTGGGTGCTCGTCCCCTTCCTGCTGGTCGCCGCTGCCACCTCGCAGGGGAGGGAGGCCGGGGCCCGGTTTCTGGCCAACGTGGCGCTGGCCGCCCTCCCTGCCACGGCCCTGTTCGCGGCCTGGGACCCCCCGGCCTTCGTCGAGGACACCGTCCTCTTCCCCCTGGGGGTGGGGCAGAACCCTTCGCCCGCCGAGACCCTCACCATCGGCCGGGCCCTGGTGCACCTCTTCCCGGGCCTCCGCCCGGCCATCACGGCCGCCCTCATGGCCGCCGTGGCCGCCGTGGCCCTCTGGCTCCTCCTGCGCCGCCCCCGCTCGGTGGCCCGAGGTTGCCTGGACGCCGGGGTGGTGGCGTGGCTCGCAGTGTGGCTGGCCCCCTCGTCGCGCGTGGGCTACCTGATCTACCCCCTCAACCTGCTGGCCTGGGGGCTGGCCCTGGGGGCCGTCCCCGTCGGGGCCCTGGCGGTCCGCCGCCGCTCCCGGGTGCCCGCGGACGGAGGGAGGGGAGGGCCGCCCTGAGGAACGTCCACCGCGAGCTGCGGGAGTTCTGGGACCGCGACGCCCAGGTCTACGACCGCTCCCCGAGCCACGCCATCTCCGACCCGGCGGAGGCCGCGGCCTGGCGGGCGGCCCTCCTCCGCCACCTGCCGCCGCCCCCGGCCGCCGTCCTCGACGTTGGGGCCGGGACCGGGGCCGTGAGCCTGCTCCTGGCGGCGCTCGGCTACCGGGTCACCGCCCTGGACCTCTCCCCGGGCATGCTCGAGCGGGCCCGGCAGAAGGCCGAGCGGGCCGGCCTCCCGCTGGAGGCGGTGGTGGGGAGCGCCACCCAGCCGCCCCCCGGGCCGTTCGAGGCGGTGGTGGCCCGGCACCTCCTGTGGACCCTCCCCGACCCCGTGGCCGCCCTTCGGGCCTGGCGGGAGGCGGCCCCGGGCGGGCGGCTGGCCCTCTACGAGGCGGTGCCGGGGCGGGGCGGGTCCTGGGCACGGGCCCGGCAGGCCGCGACGGACCTCCTGCGGTGGGCCCTCCGCGTCCCCCACGAGCACCACGGGACCTACTCGGAGGAGCTCCTCCGCTCGCTCCCCCTGGCCAGGGCCTCCACCCCCGCCCCCTTCGTGGAGGCCGCCCAGCGGGCCGGCTGGCGGCGGGTGCGCCTGGAGCGGCTGTGGGACGTGGAGTGGGCTCGGCGGGCGGCGTCCCACCCCCTCCTGGGCTGGCTGGAGGCCGTCCCCCGCTTCGCCCTGCTGGCCGAGGCCTGAGCCTCCTGGGACGCCTCCCCCCTCGGGCCCCCCAGCTTCCTGCCTCGGAGCCGCCGGCCGCGTCGGGCCCCCGGCCGGTCGCCTCTGGCCCCCCGCTGGGCCCCGGGCGGGCCTCAGAACCTGGGGACCTCCCGGTACTCCCCGAAGACCCGCTTGAGGGTTGCCACGATCTCCCCCTCGGTGCAGTAGGCCCGGGCGCAGTCCACGAGGAGCGGCACCAGGTTCTCGTCGGTCCGGGCCGCCGCCTCCAGCCGGGCCAGGGCCCGTTCCACGGCTCCCGCGTCGCGCTCGGCGCGGAGCCGGCGGACCCGCTCCACCTGCCGGGCCTCGGTCTCCGGCGGGATCACCAGGATCTCCACGGGGGGCTCGTCGGGGTCGACGAACTCGTTCACCCCAACCTTGACCTTCCGACCCTTCTCGTAGAGCTGCTGCTCCCGGTAGGCGGCCTCGGCGATCTCCCCCTGGAAGAACCCCCGCTCGATCCCCGCCAGCATCCCCTCGAGCATGGAGCCCTTCCCCATCTCGAGGACCTTGGCGAAGTACTCCTCCGCCCCCCGCTCCATCCGGTTGGTGAGGGCCTCCACGAAGTAGGAGCCCCCCAGGGGGTCGATGGTGTTCGTGACCCCCGTCTCGTAGGCGATGATCTGCTGGGTCCGGAGGGCGATCTGGGCGGACCGCTCGGTAGGGAGGGCCAGGACCTCGTCCAGGGCGTTGGTGTGCAGGGACTGGGTCCCGCCCAGGACCGCGGCCAGGGCCTCGATGGCCGTCCGGACGATGTTGTTCTCCGGCTGCTGGGCGGTGAGGGAGCACCCCGCCGTCTGGGTGTGGAACCGGAGCCGCAGGGCCCGCTCGTCGGTCACCCCGTAGCGCTCCCGGAGCCACCGGGCCCAGATGCGGCGGGCCGCCCGGAACTTGGCGATCTCCTCGAAGAAGTCGATGTGGGCGTTGAAGAAGAACGACAGCTGCTGGCCGAACCGGTCGAGGTCCAGGCCCCGGTCCCGGGCCAGCTCCACGTAGGCGAACCCGTCGGCCAGGGTGAAGGCCAGCTCCTGGACGGCCGTGGACCCCGCCTCCCGGATGTGGTAGCCGGAGACGCTCACCGGGTGGAACTTGGGGACCTCCGAGGCGCAGAACTCGAAGAGGTCCCCGATGAGCCGAAGGTGGGGCCGGGGCGGGAAGATCCACTCCTTCTGGGCGATGTACTCCTTGAGGATGTCGGTCTGGAGGGTCCCGTCCAGGGCCTTCCAGGCCACCCCCTGCTTCTCCGCGGCGGCCAGGAAGAAGGCGAAGAGGATCACGGCCGGCCCGCTGATGGTCATGGAGGTGGTGATCTCCCCCAGGGGGATCCCGTCGAAGAGCAGCTCGAAGTCGGCCAGGCTGTCCGTGGCCACCCCGCAGCGGCCCACCTCCCCTTCGCTGCGGGGGTCGTCGGAGTCCCGCCCCATGAGGGTGGGCATGTCGAAGGCCACCGAGAGCCCCGTCTGCCCCTGTTCGAGGAGGAACTTGTAGCGGGCGTTGGTCTCCTCGGGGGTGCCATAGCCAGCGAACTGCCGCATGGTCCACAGCCGCCCCCGGTACATGGTGGTGTAGACCCCCCGGGTGAAGGGGAACTGCCCCGGGTAGCCGAGGTCTCGTTCGTAGGCGAAGCCCGGGAGGTCCTCCGGGGTGTACAGGGGCTGGACGGGCTCGCCGGAGTGGGTTTCGAAGTCCGCGTCCCGCTCGGTGGCCTGCCGGTAGCGCTCCTTCCAGCGCTCGTACTCGCTCTTAGCCATCGGCCTCTCCCGCGGCCACGGGGGCTCCCACCGGTGCCGCCGGCGCTCCGGCCCTCCCCTCCAGTATCTCAGCCGCGCGGTAGGGGTCGATGCGGCGCTCCAGGAGGGCCGCGGTGACCTCGGGGTCCTCCTCCAGGGCCCGGGCCGCCCGCAGCCGCAGCCGCTCGGCCGCCATGGCCTTCACCTCCTCCAGGGCCCGGCGGGCCCGACGGGCCGCGAGCTGCCCGGTCCGCTCGAGGAACCGGCGGTGCTCTTCCACCGCCTCCCACAGCTCCTCGAACCCCTCCCCCGAGGCCACCGAGGTGGTGACCACGGGCGGGGTCCAGTCCGCGGGGGGCCCCAGGGAGAGCATGTGGCGGAGGTCCCGCACGGCTTCCCGGGCCCCCTCCCGGTCGGCCTTGTTCACCACGAACACGTCGGCCACCTCGAGGATCCCGGCCTTGGCCGCCTGCACGTGGTCCCCCCACCCCGGGGCCACCACCACGAGCGTGGTGTCCGTGGCCGCCGCCACCTCCACCTCGGCCTGCCCCACCCCGGCCGTCTCCACGAGGACCAGGTCCTTGCCGGAGGCGTCCAGGATCCGGATGGCCTCGGGGGCGGCCAGGGCCATGCCGCCCAGGTGGCCCCGGGTGGCCATGGAGCGGATGAACACCCCTGGGTCGGTGGCGTGCTCCTGCATCCGCAGCCGGTCGCCCAGGAGGGCTCCCCCGGACAGGGGGGAGGTAGGGTCGATGGCCAGGACCGCCACGGTGAGGCCCCGGGCCCGGGCCACCCGCACCAGCTCCCCGGCCACGCTGGACTTTCCCACCCCGGGGGCCCCGGTGAGGCCCACCGTGTAGGCCCGCCCCGTCCTCGGGAACAGGGCCTCGGAGAGGGCCCGGAGCTCAGGGGCGCCGTCCTCCACAAGGGAGATGGCCCGGGCCACGGCCCGCCGGTCGCCGGCCAGGACCCGTTCGGCCAGGGCGTGCACGTCCACGGGGGAAGCGTACCCCGAGCTCACACCCCCACGACGGCCAAGAGCCGCCACGGCTCGGGGACGCCCTCGAGCCCGTGGGATCCCTAGTGCCGGACGGAGTCCCGCTCGAGGGTGCGGACCCGGCGGGCCAGCTCCTCGAGGAGCCGGCGGGCCAGGGTGGGCTCGCGGTCGACGATGACGTCGAGCTCCCGGGGGCCCAGGGCCAGGACCCGGAGGTCGGTCCGGGCCCGCACGGTGGCGTTCCTGGGGCCGCCAGAGAGGAAGGCGAGCTCGCCGAAGAAGTCGCCCCGGCCCAGCTCCGCCACCTTGCGGCCGTCCCGCATCACCTCCGCCGTCCCGGCCGTGATCACGTAGAGGTGGCGGCCGTACTCCCCCTGGCGGACCAGGTCCTTCCCGGCCCGGACCTCGACCTCGGTGGCGGCCTGGACCAGGGCCCGGACCCCCTTCTTGGAGACCTGGCTGAACAGGGGGATCGACTGGAAGTACCGGATCACGTGGGACGGGATCCCGCGCATGGTGCCCCCTTTCCTAGGAGACCGCGAGCAGCCGGTTGAGCCTGGCCAGGGTGGGGGCGTGGAGGACCATCCCCTTCACCCGGACCTCCCGGCGGAGGAGCCGCCGGAGCAGGGCCCGCCCCTCGGGCGAGCGGAGGTCGGGGAGGCCGAACCGGGTGGGGACGGCGGCCATCCCCACCAGGGCCTGGGAGTCGGCCCGGACGTGGACCTGGGGCCGCCCCACCACCCCGTTGCGTACCCGGACCAGCCCGGGCGAGAACCGCAGGGAGGCCGCCACACCGACGTCGGGGGCCTCCACCGCCACCGTGGCGGGAGGGGAGAGGAACCGGGCCCGCTCCGGGTGGCGGGCCAGGTTCTGCTCGATGAGCCCGCAGAGCAGCGTGGCCAGCCCGTTCGGCTCGGGGTCCAGGCAGCGGACCACGACGCCGCCGGCCCCCGTCACGGCTTGAGCACCACCTTCGTGGCCTCCCGGGCGTCGAACAGCCGGTAGCCCAGGGGGGCCTCCTCCAGGGGCAGGGCGTGGGAGACGAGCGGGAGGGGGTCGATCCGGCCTGCCCGCACCGCCTCCAGGGCCCGCTCCCACCAGGCGTGGACCGGGCAGACCCCGGCGAAGAGGACCCGCACCGCCCGGGCCCAGTACACGCCCAGGGGCACCTCCACCCGCTCCACCGCGTACATGCCCACCACCGAGACCGTTCCCCCCCGGCGCACCACGTCCAGGGCCGTCTCGAAGGCCTCCGGGCTCCCCACCGCCTCCACCACGGCGTCGGCCCCCCGGCCCCCGGTGAGCTCGGCCAGGGCGGTCTGGGGGTGGCGCTCGGTCACGTTGACCGCCACCGCCCCCACCTTCTCCGCCAGGGCCAGCCGGTCGGGGCGGAGGTCCAGGACCACCACGGCCTCCGGCTCGAACAGCCGGGCGGCCTGGGCGGCGAAGAACCCCACCGGGCCCGCCCCCACGACGGCCACGGTCTGGCCCCGCTCCACCCCGGCCAGGGCGGCCCCGTAGAGCCCCGTGGTGAGGGCGTCCCCCACGAAGAGGGCCCGTTCGTCCTCCAGGCCCTCGGGGACCCGAAGCAGGTTGACGTCGGCCTCCGGCACCCGGACCAGCTCGGCCTGGGCCCCGCCCAGGCCTCCCCCGAACGGCCCCGCCCCCAGGCTCCGGAACTCCTCGCACAGCCCGCTCTGGCCGCGGCGGCAGAACCAGCACCGCCCGCAGGCGATGACAAAGGACACCACCGCCCGGTCCCCGGGCCGGAACCGGCGGACCTCCGCCCCCACCTCCTCCACCACCCCCACCGCCTCGTGGCCCATGGTGTCCCCCGGGAGGAGGGGGGCCTTGCCGTGGAGGAAGTGGAGGTCCGAGCCGCAGATGGAGGCCGTGGTCACCCGCACCACGGCGTCGGTCGGGGCCTCCACCCTGGGCTCGGGGACCTCCCCCACCCGGACCCGCCCGGGCCCCTCGAAGACGACGGCCCTCACCGCCCCCCTCCCTGGCCCGGCCCCGCTCGGTCCTCGTCCACGAACCGGGTGGGGACGGAGGCCGCCACGGTCACGAGCTCGTGGGCGGCCTGGACGTGGCGGACGATCGTGGCGAGGTCGCCCCGGAGCTTGAGCTTGCCCTGGAGGATCCCCCGGACCGGGTCCAGCTCCCCCCGGATGACCTCCTTCCAGCGGCTGTAGGGGGCCCGGACCACGTAGCGGGCCCGCTCCCCCTCCCCAGGCGGGACCCCGTAGCGGTGGTCCCGGACCTCCCCGTGCCAGAGGTCCATCCACACCCAGACGGGCTCGGGGACCCCCCGGTCGGGCTCGGCCTCGAACACGAAGCACAGGTCCCCCTCCCAGTCCGCCGCAGCAGCGCGGTAGGCCTCGCTCTCCCGCACCCGGCGGACGTACTCGTCCACCCACTCCTTGCTGGGGAACCGGAGCGCGCCCTCCACCGCCTCTCCCACCTCAGGGCACGGGGCCCGGGGCGAGTTAACCACGGCCCGCCGCCCACCTTCCAGCCCGGAGCCGGGGGCCCCGGGCCTCACGTCCGCCCGAGGACGATGGCCAGGTAGCCGAGGGCGTTGAACACGGCGTGGGCGGCCATGGGCGCCAGGATGCTCCGCCGCCACTCGAAGAGCAGGGCCAGCCCCACCCCCACCAGGACCAGGGAGGGGATGATGAGGAGGAAGGCGAGCCCCCCGAAGTGGACCACCCCGAACAGGGCCCCGGAGACCAGGGCCGAGGGCCAGGTCCCGTAGCGCCGGCGCAGCCCCCGGTACAGGAACCCCCGGAAGTAGAGCTCCTCCCCGAGGGGGGCGAGGAGGATCACCACCGGGGCGAACAGGGCCAGGGCCTCCCCCCGGACGCAGCCGGCCACCTGCTCCGGCTGGGGCGGGGGGGAGCCGGTCACGGCCCGCACGGCCACGCTCACCGCGGCCAGGACCCCGTAGGCCAGGGCCACCAGGCCCAGGCCAGCCACGGCCCCCACCCCGAGGTCCCCGCCCGGGCGGCGGGGCCGGCCCAGGGCCGCCAGCGACCCTCGGCTCACGAACCGCACCCACCCCACCACGGCCAGGGCGAAGGCCAGCTCACCCACGAGCGAGGTGACCACGGTCTGGAGGGCACAGCCCAGGGAGGCCAGGGCCACCCCCGCCACCACGCTCACCCCCACCGCCACCAGGAACACGGGGAGGGCCTCCGCCGGGCGCCAGGACGGAGGGGGGAGGCCGGGGCCCGCCACGTCGGTCCCCGTCCCCTCGCCGTCGGGCCGGGGCGGGGTAGGCGGCTCGCTCATGGGCACCTCGGTCCGGTCATCCCGACTACGTTCCCACACCTTGGGAGGAACCGGCCGGGCCCGGGGGTATCATCCGGCTCCCCGATGCGCCTCGTGACCTACGACCAGGGGGGCGCCCGACGGCTCGGTGCGTGGGTGGGCGACAGGATCGTCGACCTCCCCGATGCGGTGGGCCATCCGGCCTTCCCCACCACCATGGAGGCCCTGGTGGACCGCCACGGCGGGACCGTCCTGGACGCGGCGCGGAGGGCGCTCTCCGTGCCCCAGGCCGTGGAGGAGGCGGCGGTGACCGCCCCCCGGCTCCTGGTCCCCCTCCTCCCGCTGGCCCTGCGGGCGGCGCGGGACGGGGCAGCGGGCCTCCCCCTGGTCCTGGGGCCCGACGCCCTGCTCCCCTGGCCGGCCTCCGGGCCCCTCCACGCCGACGTGGAGCTGGCCTGCGTAGTGGGCCGGGGGGCGAAGGACCTGGCGCCCGCCGAGGCCGCTTCGGTCGTGTTCGGCTACACGCTGGCCGTGGCATGGGCGGCCCCCGCGACCGCGGGGACCCCGGGGGCCGAGACCTACGTGGCCATGTCCCTCGGCCCGTGCCTGGTCACCCCCGACGAGTTCGAGCCCTTCGGGGCGGAGGTCACCGTCCGGGTGGACGGAGAGCGGTGGGCCCGGTTCCGGCTGGGCTCGGTCCGCTGGACTTTCCTCGAGGCGCTCGCCAGGGCGTCCCGGGAGACGGGGCTTCAGCCGGGCGAGCTCTACGGGTCGGGCCCGGTGCGGGTCTCGGGACGGCGGGGCCTGGGGCCCGGGGCCGTCGTGGAGGTGGAGGCGGCGGGGGTGGGGGTCCTGCGGACCAGGCTCGGCCTCCCCGACC
>DATLZQ010000027.1:0-10491 GCA_035573915.1 Actinomycetota bacterium
AGGCGTGGGCGAGCAGCACGTCGGGGCCGCAGGACCGCCACAGGGCAGACGCTGACCGGCGGAGCCTGCGGCCCTCCATCACAGCCGCACCACGTTGGGGCGTCGGTCGGGCCCGTAGGCGTTGCGGGCGTCGAACACCAGCCGGGCCCGCGAAGCGATCCAGTCCAGGTCGTAGGCCCGGTGAGGGGTGAGGAGGGCCACGCAGTCGGCGTTGGCCACGGCCCGGTTCGTGAGGTCCGCCCGGGCCAGCGCCCTCCCGTTGACCGCCACCTCCGGGACATAGGGGTCGTGGAACGAGACCCGGGCCCCCCGTCGCAAGAGGTGGTACATGACCCGGACCGCCGGGGACTCCCGGACGTCTCCTATGTCGGGCTTGTAGGAGACCCCCAGGACCAGGATGTCGGCGCCCTTGAGAGCCCGTCCCGCCTCGTTCAGGGCCTCCCCGATCCGGGCCGCCACGTACGCCGGCATCTGAGCGTTGATGTCCTGGGCCTCCTCCAGGATCCGGAACTGCCGCCCCGCCTCCCGTCGGACCTGCCAGGAGAGGTAGGTGGGGTCGAGGGGGATGCAGTGCCCGCCTACCCCGGGCCCAGGGTAGAAGGGCATAAAGCCGAACGGCTTGGTGGCCGCGGACTCGATGACCTCCCAGACGTCGATCCCCATCTCGTGGCACTGGATGGCCAGCTCGTTGACCAGGGCCACGTTCACGTGGCGAAATGTGTTCTCCAGGAGCTTGGAGAGCTCGGCGGCCCGGCAGGAGGAGACCACCACCACCTTGTCCACGAGCTGGCCGTAGAAGAGGGCGGCGACCCCGGTGGACTCCGGGGTGAGCCCCCCCACCACCCGGGGGGTGTTGCGGAACCCGTACTCGTGGTTGCCCGGGTCGATGCGCTCGGGCGAGTAAGCCAGCAGGAAGTCCCGCCCCGCCACGAGGCCCGAGGTCTCGAGGATGGGGCGGCACAGCTCCTCCGTGGTCCCCGGGTAGGTGGTGGACTCGAGGACTACGAGCCGTCCTCCCTGGAGGCGCGGGGCCACGTCCCGGCAGGCCCCCACCACGAACGAGAGGTCAGGGGCGTGGTCCTTGACGGGCGTGGGGACGCAGATCAGGATCACGTCGGCTTCCCGGACCCCCTCGGGGTCATCGGTGAACTCGATCCGGCCGGTGGCCCTCCCCCGCAGGAAGAGGTCCTCGTCGACCCCGGGGACGGTGGGGTTCCCCTCGGCCAGGTCGGCCACCCGGCGCTCATCGACGTCGATCCCCAGGACCCGGAAGCCGTCCTCCGCGGCCACGCAGCTCACGGTGAGGCCCACGTAGCCCTGGCCGAGGACGGCCACCGTGGCCGACCGGGAGAGGATCTTTCGACGAAGCGCGGCGGTCTCTCTCATAGCTGCCTCCACACGGAGGGCCACGGGCCGACCCGACTCAGCAGTGAGTTCGCCCCGGCGGGGCCTAGGAGCTCGCCCCGACGGCGGCTCGCTGGGCCTCCCCCGCCTCGACGAGCTGCCGGATGGCCCGGGCTCGGATCCGGAAGCACTGCCGACGGGAGATCCCGAGGATCCGGGCGATCTCCCGAACCTCGAGCTGCTTCACGTACCAGAGGAAGAGGATGTGTCGGTCCCGCTCCCCGATCCGCTGCATCCGGCGCTGGAGCTCGGTGCGTTCGTCCAGGGTCTCGAGGAGGCCCGGCCGGATCCCGTCACCGGCGTAGCCCTTGCGGGCGGCAGCCACCTCGAGCACGGACGTGGTGAAGGGCTGCCACCAGTCCGTGTAGCGGAGGAGGGCCTGGACGATGTCCTGGGGCGAGGACAACCAACAGCCCGACAGCATAGCTTTTAGTCCTCGTCGCGGTGTCGCACTAGTCGGGGAAAGCCCCCATGGTCCCGGGCCGAGGCCAGGCTCCCGTAGTACCAGTAGTAGCGGCGGGCCCGGGCCAGCTCCTCCGCCCCGTTGAGGGCCACCCCCAGGACGGGCGCACCGAGCTGCTGCAGGAGGTCTCCCAGCCGCTGCGCCACCTGGACCGTGGTCCGACTGGCGTGCGCCACCACCAGGACCCCGTCCACTTCGGAGAGCAGCGGGGCCGCGTCACCCGCTCCCAGGAGGGGGGAGGTGTCCAGGAGCACGTAGTCCGCCCGTTGCCTCGCGTCTTGGAGGACCTCCCGCATCCGGTCGGAGCCGAGGAGCTCGCCTGGGCGGTCCGGGGCCGGTCCGCTCGGGACCAGCCGCACGTTGAGCAGGTGGGTCCAGCGCACGGTGCGCTCGAGCGGGGCCGCGCCGTTCGGCGAGACCAGGGCGTCGGCCAGCCCCGCGTCGTTAGGGACCCGGAAGTAGCGGTGGATGACCGGGCGTCGGAAGTCGCAGGACAGCACGAGCACCTGCCTGCCGAGCTCCGCCAGGGCCGCAGCCAGGTTGGCCACCACGGTCGTCTTGCCCTCCGTGGGCCCCGCGCTGGTCACCAGGATGGCGGTCCCCCGGTGGCCGGAGCCACGCCCCTCGCTCTTCGGCTTCCCGTCGGGGGCCCTCTGAGCCGCTCCGCGCTCCGGACGCGCGCCGGCCTCGCCTCCGCGCTCGCGACCGTCCAGAGCGTGGCGGATGGCCGTGGTGAGCAGGCGGAAGGCGTCCGCGGCGAAGGAGCGGGGCCGCGTGTCGACGATGATGCGGGGCCGGTCGGCCCGGGGGAAGCGCGGGATCTCGGCCAGGACCGGGGCCCGGAGGGACCGTTCGGCCACCTCCCGGGTCCGGAGTTTGGGGTCGAGCCGCTCCAGGGCCAGGGCCACCCCCATCCCTCCCAGCAGGCCCAGGATGCCGGCCAACGCCATCCGCGAGGTCCTGCTCTGGGCCACGCGGAACGTGCGGTCCGGCACCGGCAGGGCCGTGGCCCGCTCCACGATGGACAGGCCCGCCGTGGAGGCGGTCTGGGCCTGGAGCTGCTGGAGGGAGTCGTAGACGAACCCGTACTGGCGGATGGCCGAGTCCCGCTGGGCGACGAGGAGCTCCCGCTCGATTCCCTCCGCCGAGGCGATGCGCCGCTCGAGGTCGTTCACCTGCTTGGTGAGCTGCTCCAGCCGTTCGTTGAGGAGCTCCGCTCGCCGGCTGACGCTCTCCAGCTCCTGGTCCCTCAGGTAGTCCATGAGCTCACGGGCGAAGGTGTTGGCGAGCAGGACCGCCCGGCCGGGGTCGCGGGAGGTGGCGGCGATGCGCAGCAGCCCGGTCTGCTCGTCCACGGAGGTGGCGATGGAGGCCGCCAGGGCCTGGGGGCTCTCTTCCCCGAGGGCCCTGGCCACCCGGGCCGGCACCTCCCCCACCTTGGCGATGGCCGCCGCGGTGGCCAGGTTCACGGTCCGGGTGCCGAAGGACGTGGGGTCGTAGCGGCTGTCGATGAGCACGACCGTCGCCCGGTAGGAGCTGACCCTGGGTCCCCGGGAGCCCCCGGCCCCCCGGCTCATGACGAACCCGACCAGGAGCGCCACGGCCAGGCAGGCCGCGACCACGGCCCAGCGGCGGCGCAACGCCTTCAGGTACTCGAGCGGATCCACGTGGCCCTCCCGGAGGGTCGGGTGACCAGCGCCAGCCGGACCGCGGCGGCCTGGTTCGGCACCCCCAGCTTGGCGAAGATGCGGGACTTGTGGTGTTCGACGGTCTTCACGCTGATCCCGAGGATCCTGGCCACCTGCTTGGCGGCGAACCCCCGGGCCGCCAGGTCCAGGACCTGCCGCTCCCGCGGGGAGAGGCGGTCGGGACCCCCGTTCCCGAGGGCCGTGGGGACCAGCGACGCCACGAGCGCCGTGAGCGGCTCCCGCGGCGAGACCCGGATCCCCTCGTCCTCGGGGTCCGGCTCTCCCAGGAAGACGACCCGCACCCCCCGCCTCCGCAGGCCGTCGGCCACCTCGGGGGCCCCCTCCAGGAGCTCGTCCAGGACCACGGCGTCGGCGGCCGCCCCGACCTGCAGGGCCCGGGCGGCCGTGCTGGCCACCCCGATGGCCGCCACCGCCGGGTGGGTGGCCAGGGCGGTGGCCAGGGCCTCGGCCACCAGCGGCTCGCGGTGGGCGACGACCACGGCCCGAGGGCTCACACCCGCTCCTCCGCCTCCACGAGCTGCAGCCGGCTCCGGGCCAGCTCCTTCATCCGCTCCCCCAGCTCCGCGGTGAGCCCCTCGGCGGCCAGGGCCTCCAGCTCCCTGAGCGCCCGACGCAGGGCTGCCGGGTCCGGGGTCGGGGGCCGGCTCACCACGATGGCCGGGTGCTCGCTCGGGAGGGGCTCCTCGTCCGGGTCCACGAGGTCCTCGACGAGCTTCTCCCCTGGCCGGGGCCCCACCACCAGGATCTCCACGTCCCGCCCCGGGACCCGCCCGGCGAGGCGGATCAGGTTCGTGGCCAGGTCCAGGATCCGGACGGGGTCTCCCATCTCCAGGGTGAAGACCTCCCCGCCCCGGGCCAGGGCCGAGGCCTGGAGGACGAGCTGCACCGCCTCCTGCACGGTCATGAAGTAGCGGGCCATCCGTGGGTCGGTGACCGTGACCGGCCCGCCCCGGGCGATCTGGGCGAGGAAGGTGGGGATGACGCTCCCCCGGCTCCCCAGGACGTTGCCGAACCGCACCGCGCAGAACGTGCACCCGCTCCCCTCCAGGCTCCGCACGACCTGTTCGGCGAACCACTTGGAGGCCCCCATGACGCTGGTGGGCCTGACCGCCTTGTCCGTGGAGACCAGGACGAACCGCTCCACTCCGGTGGCCAGGGCGGCCTCGGCCACGTTGGCGGTCCCCAGGACGTTGTTGGCCAGGGCCTCCTCGGGGTACCGCTCGAGGACCGGGAGGTGCTTGTGCGCGGCGGCGTGGAACACGACCTCGGGCCGGTAGAGGTCGAACACGCCGTGGAGCCGACCCTGGTCGCGGATGTCGGCCAGGACCGCCTCCAGGGCGACGGAGCGCTCCAGCTCGGTCTGGACGTCGTGCAGGTGGGTCTCGTCCCGGTCCAGGAGGACCAGGGCGGCCGGTCGAAAGGCCGCCACCTGCCGGGCGATCTCGGACCCGATGGACCCGCCGGCCCCGGTGACCAGGACGCGCCGGCCCCGCAGGAGGGCGGCCACGGCGGCGAGGTCCGTCTCCACCTGCCGGCGGCCCAGGAGGTCCTCGATGCGGAGGTCCCGGATGTCCCTGGCCTGGACCCGTCCCCCCACGGTCTCCCGGACCGAGGGGAGGACCCGCATGGGGACGCCGGCCTGCTCGCAGCGGGCCGCCACGCCGCGCACCAGGTCGCTCGTGGCGGAGGGGATGGCCAGCAGGACCTCGTCCACGCGGAGCTCCCGGACCAGGGCCGGGAGGTCGGCGGTGGTCCCTCGGACGGGGACCTCGTGGAGGCTGAGGCCCTGCTTGCGGGGGTCGTCGTCGACGATGGCCACCGGCTCCAGGCCGAGGGCTGGGTTGCGCCGGATGTCCTTGAGGACCATGGACGCGCCCACCCCCGCCCCCACCACCAGGAGCCGGCGGCGCCCCGACGCCGTCGACCGGCGGCGGAAGGCGAAGAGCCGGCTCTGGAACCGGATGGCCCCGAAGCCCATGAGGGAGAGCATGGCCCCCAGGGCCACCACGGAGACGGGCAGCGGGCGCTGCCAGCGGCCGAAGAGGTCCCCGGGGAGCAGCGCGTCGGCGGCCACCAGGAAGCCCCCGGCGGTGAAGCAGGACACGACGAGGCGGCGGGCCTCGTGGACGCTCGCGTACCGCCACATCTCGCCGTAGAGGCCGAACAGGTGGTTGATCCCCAGGTGGACGAGGGCGGCCGCGGCCGCGAACGGCCAGAACGTCGCCCAGTAGCGGTCGGGGATGGCTCCCTCGAACCGAAGGACCAGGGGGGTGAGGTAGGCGATCGCCACCACCCCCACGTCCAGCAGGACCAACGGAATGTCCCGGCGGAGGAGTCGGACGAGGGTCCCGGGGACGCCTCCGTGCCCGGGCCCGGGGTCCGTTCCTGGAGTAGTCGAGGGGGCCACCCCCTCCCCCTCACCTCGGTTCCCCATCGGCCCGGACTGTAGAGCCGCAGAGAGCGGGTCTCATCGGGCGGCGCGCGTAAGTTCCCTACGCCAAAGTGCCGAGCCCCAGATGGTTCGGCCGGGGGACTCCGCCCGCGGAACCCTGTGAGCGGGGTCCGGTCACCGTAGGTTCTTTACGGCGGTCGGGCCATGTCGGGCCCCGGGGCCGGGCGTTTGAATTGGCAGCCATGGCGGTGCGGTGACCGGGGTGGGCCTTTCGTCTGGCCAGTCCCGGAGCACACGCTCCTCCGGACAGCGACGACGCGGGGAGCGGCTGCGGGCGAAGGCGACGCGGAGAAGGGAGCGTGAGCGCGTGACGGCACGGGAGAAGGAGTCGCGAGACGGGATCGACCGTCGGGCCTTCCTCCGGCGGGCCGCGGCCACCGGTGCGGCCGTGGCCTGGGCCGCCCCGGTCATCAAGACCCTGGCCGGGACCCCCGCCCTGGCCCAGACCGGGACCCCCAAGGACTTCTCCTACGTCGCTGTCTGCTTCACCTGTGACGGCGGCGAGACGACGTGCTGCGTGAAGTTCGACCTGGACACGGGCAGCTGCGAACACGGGACGTCGATCAACACGCCCCAGTGTGACGGGCCTCTCACCGGTGACTCCTGCACGGATCCCTGCAGCCTCGTCTCCATCTCCGGGGACACCGAGACCGTCGTCCTTTCCCTCAATACCGACGGTTGCCAGTTCATCACCGGCGTCGGGGTGGGCAAGTGCGGCAACCCGGAGAACCCGGAGTCGGGCGGGGAGTGCGTAAGCCCCGTCTTCTCGAACGAGAACCGCACGGCCACCTTCGACATGTGCGGCGTGTAGCCGGCCGCGGTTCAGGACCCGGAGGAGGCCGCCGCTTCCACCAGCCTCTCAACGAGGGCCCGGCCGCCCTCGTACCACACCGGTCCCACCTCAGCCTCTGACAGCGCCCTGGCGAGGGCGAGGAGGGCCCGAGGCCCGGGCACCCCGACGTCGCGCGACGCCTGGCGGATCGCCTCGGCCAGGGCCTCGGACCTCGCCACCGGCCGGCCCCGCTCCCGCCGGAGCAGGCCCCAGAACCGGACCGGCGCGCATCTCGCTTCCGCCTCCAGCACCGCGACGCCCGATTCGGGGTCCAGGACCGCGAACGGGGGCTCGGCCAGCCGGAGGCCCGCCTCGCGCAGGGCCCCCTCGACCCCCTCCACGCGGTGGAAGAGCTCGGAGGGGAGGACCAGGACCCCGGACTCGGAGAGGACGACGGTCCGGCGGAGCCGGAGGAGTGGGGAGGACCCGCGGTGGGCCCGGAGGCAGGCGACGAGGGCCCCGGCCAGCCGCTCGCGGCTCCGCGTCCGGAGGACCAGGCACGTCGCGCGGTAGAGCAGGTACCGGGCCGCCCTCCCCCTCCCCTCCACCCGCACCGAGTAGTTGGGGGGCGCCTGGGCGCCCTCGACCACCGAGCCGCCCAGGGCGGACCGGAGCGCCGTGGCCAGCGAGGCGGTCTCCGCCCTGACCCCGACCAGGAGAGGGCCCACCCTCACCGCCAGCGCGTCCGCCCAGACCGAGCGGCGGAAGGGGTCGCCTCAGCCGCCGGGAGGGTCCTGGAGGAGACGGTGACCGTCCCAGGCCACCCCCTTCCGGTCGAAGAGGGCCACGGTGGGGCGGGCGTGGGTGGCCCGACGGGGCCCAGGCCGGCCGCCCACCCCGCGGAGCAGGCCGGCCCGCCCCAGGCCCCTGACGAGCTCCAGCACGTCCGCCAGGACCGCCTCGGGGTCCGCCCCGAAGGCCTCGCTCAGCTCCGCCGCCACCTGCCCCACGGTGGCCCGCCCGTCGAAGCCGGTCCACACCAGAGCTCCGATGGGGTCGAGCGCGTGGAGGCCGCCAGTGGTCGGCTCGAAGAGGACGAGCTCGCCGTCGAGCTCCACCGAGCGCACGGTGGACCGGGGCCTGGGGACGAACCCCGGCCCGATTCGTTCGGGGGGGACGGTCGGGCTCACCGGGGTCTCCAGGTCACGGCTGGGGGCGGCCTTGGAGGAGCCCCAGAACGAGCTGGCAGGCCCGGTCCAGGTCGGAGACCATCAGCCGGTAGCAGGCGCACCGCCGCACCACGGCGGCCAGGACCTCCAGGGCCCGCCGCCTCCCCACCGCCTCCGCGTTGAACGCCTGGTCGTAGAGGAGGACCACAGCCTCCGCCCGGGTGAGGGGGAGGAGCTCCGTCGCGGCGTCGGGGACGTAGCGGGGGGCGATGACGAACCGAGGGGCGGACGGCGGGGCCAGGGCTCCGGCCCCGAGGCGGCCGGCCGGGACGTACCACTGTCCCCTGAGGTACGGCCGCACGGCCTCGGGGACCTGTGGCCGGAGCTCGGCCAAGAGGGACCAGGAGCCCGTGTCCAGGTGGAGGGGCTTGGGATAGGGGGTGACGGTCAGGGATGGGAGGTGGAAGGCGGCGGCCTCGTCCGTGACGTACCGCAGCCCGGCTTGGGCCAGCCCCGCCACCAGCGTGGTCTTGCCCGCGTCCATGGGAGCCGGGAAGAGGAGGCAGCCTCCCTCGTGCTCGGCGGCGGAGGCGTGGACGAGGAGGTGGTCCCGGGTCTCCCCGACCACCCGGTGGTTCACGTCCCACAGGAAGTGCCGGAGCGCCGTGGACGCGTAGCGCGTGGTGACCACGTACTGCCCTTCGAAGTACACGGCGTAGCGGTCACCCTCCCGGTCGGGCGCGCTGAGGAACGAGTAGAGCCGGGAGGGCGAGCCGGCGATTCGGAAGGGCTGGAACAACTCCTCGAGGAAGGCGCCCAGCTCCGGGTCCGTCGTCCGCACGCCGAACTCGAAGCCCAGGGCCCTGTACCCCGGGCTTCGGTGGGCCCACGCCACCCCTTCGAGCACGCGGGCGTTCTCCTCCGGGCTGTGGTGGTGGCTGAGCGCGGGCAGGGGGTCCCCGGCCAGGGCCCGGGCAGCGCTGCTCACAGGGCGCGGGACCCGGCGGAGAGGTCGGGGACCACCACGACCCCCTCGGCCTCCACGAGTTCGTGCTGGATGCCGTTGCGGGTCACGAAGGCGGCGGCCTCCAGCCGGGAGTGGACCCCCAGCTTGGCGAGGACGTTCTGGATGTGGGTCCGGGCGGTCTGGGGGCTGATCACCAGGCGCTGGGCGATGACGTGGTTGTCTCCGCCCTGGGCCAGCAGGGCCAGGACCTCCCGTTCCCGGCGGGTCAGCCGGGCGAGGCGCCGGTAAGCCTCGTCCTGCTCGCGGCGTCGGCGCAGGAGCCTGGCGATGAGGGAACCCATCATCGGGGGTGGCACGAACGTCTCCCCCCGGTGCACCATCCTGGTGGCTTGGATCAGGTCGGAGAGGGCGTGCTCCTTGGTGAGGAACCCCCGGGCCCCGGCCTCCAGGGCCGCCACCAGGGCCCGGACGTCCTCCTCGTCGGAGACCACCACCACCCGGCACTCCGGCACCCGTTCCTGGATGAGGGCCGTGGTCCGGATCCCGTCGCAGTTGGGCAGGCCGGCGTCGACGATGGCCACGTCGGGCCGGAGCCGCTCCACCTCGCTCAGGGCCTCGTGGCCGTCGCGCGCCTCCCCCACCACGTCCAGGTCCCCCTCGCTCGCCAGCACCACCCGGACCGCCTCCCGGAACAGCGCCTGTTCGTCGGCAAGCACGACGCGGATGCGCTCGTCCCCCATGCTCACCCCTTCCCGCGAGAGAACGTGCCCCAGGGTAGGGACGGCGTCCGGAGCGAACCAGATGAAGACGCCGTATCGGGCCTACGACGTTCGGCCCAGCTTCCTCCCCCGAACGGAGGACGACCAACGGGCCACTCCCCGCCGGTCGTGGGACGAGCGGCTCAGAAGTCCGAAGCGGGGACCGATGCGGCGGGGAACGGGCCTCGGGTGCTCACGGGGCGGAAAGCCGACCCATCCCAGCGCAGAACCGTCCGGAGGTACCGCGCGCAGCACGGGCCGCCGTCCGCCTCGGACAGCCCGTAGTACTCGCTGAGTTGGCCGTCCTCGACCGTGACCCTGCCGTGGGCCAGCCACGCGTGGAGGGCCACGCCCGGGCGCCGACCCCTCGGGAAGGAAAGGACCTCGTAGCTCAGGCCGTCCAGGCCGTGGAGGCGGAAACCCACCACCAGCTCGGGGCGGGCGTCGCCGGTGAGGTCGGCCGTGCGGACCAGGGCCCGGCGGAGGGCCTGGTCGGGGCCGCCGGCCCGCAGTCGAAGGACCCAGGCCCGCCGCCCCGGGGAGAAGGCGTACAGGCGGACCACCGGACCCTGCCGCCCCCGTTCCACCGTCCAGGCCACCCTGCCGCCGGCCATGCGGGCTCGTCCGCACGTGCCGTCGGAGGTCCGGAGCAGCCGCCGGCATGGCATCCGGGGCCCGCCGCCCACCGCCCGTCCGTCGACCGGGCGGAGGAGGGGCCGGGCCGGGTCGACGAGCGCCCGCGTCGGGGCCCGGGGCGAGGGAGCGCCGCCCGCTCGGGTGGAGGGGCCGCCGGCGGA
>DATLZQ010000028.1:0-29383 GCA_035573915.1 Actinomycetota bacterium
CTACGACCGGGTGGCCCTCCAGGCACTGGCCGACGCCCTGGCCGCGGGGCCCGCCTCCCCCACCCCGGCGCGGGCCCCCTCCCCCGAGGTCGAGCGGGCCGAGGAGGCCACCCTCCAGGCCCAGGGGCCGGCCCCTCCCCCGCCGGCCCCCGCCCCGGGCCTGGACTGCGCCCGGCGGGCCGCGGGCCTGGACCCCGAGGCCGCCCCCGTCTACCTCAAGGAGGCCTCGTTCCAGGGGACCCCCGCCTACGTGGCGGCCTTCCGCCAGCAGGCGCAGGCCGAGCAGCGGCTCCTGGTGGTGGCCGTGGCCCGGGAGACCTGCCGGGAGCTGGCCCGGGTCCAGCGCAAGCTCTGACCGCGAGCCCCGGGGCCGGGGAAGCCTCGGGGGGCGGTCGGCGTTGCTATGGGACAATGGGCCGCGTGGACGAACGCAATGTCGTGATCCTGGGCTCGGGCCCGGCCGGGCTCACCGCGGCCCTGTACGCGGCCCGGGCCAACCTCAGGCCCCTCGTGCTCAAGGGCATCGACGCGGGGGGCCAGCTCATGCTGACCACCGAGGTGGAGAACTTCCCGGGGTTCCCCGACGCCATCCTGGGGCCCGAGCTCATGGCACGGATGGAGAAGCAGGCGGCGCGGTTCGACGCCGAGCTCCTCCACCAGGAGGCCACCCGGGTGGACCTCTCCGAACGCCCGTTCCGGGTCTTCTCCGGGGACCAGGAGTGGCGGGCCCGCACCCTCATCGTGGCCACGGGGGCCCGGCCCCGGATGCTCGGCCTGGAGTCCGAGCGCCGCCTCCTGGGCCACGGCGTCTCCACCTGTGCCACCTGCGACGGCTTCTTCTTCCGGGGCCAGGAGCTGCTGGTCGTGGGAGGCGGGGACTCGGCCATGGAGGAGGCTCTCTTCCTCACCCGGTTCGCCACCAAGGTCACCGTGGTCCACCGCCGCGACCGGCTGCGGGCGTCCAAGGTCATGCAAGAGCGGGCCTTCGCCAACCCCAAGATCCACTTCCTGTGGGACTCGGTGGTGGAGGAGATCCTGGGGGACACCGAGGTCACCGGGGCCCGCATCCGCAACGTGAAGACCGGCGAGGTCACGGAGATCCCCGCCGGCGGGGTGTTCGTGGCCATCGGACACGTCCCGAACACCTCCCTGTTCCAGGGCCAGCTCGAGATGACCGAGGGCGGCTACATCGTGGTCCAGGAGCCCACCACCCGCACCAGCGTGGACGGCGTGTTCGCCGCCGGCGACGTGGTGGACCACATCTACCGCCAGGCCATCACCGCGGCGGGCATGGGCTGCAAGGCGGCCATGGACGCCGAACGCTTCCTGGAGGCCCACGGCCACTAGCGGTGGGCGCACCGGCGGGCCCGCCCCTCCGGACCGGGGTCCTCGCGGCCCTGGTCCTCGCCTCGGTGGCCGCCGCGCCCTCGGCCCCGCCTCCCCAGGCCGAGGCCACTGTCTCGCCCCCGGCGCCGGCGGCCCGGCCGGCCGTCCCCCCGCCCCTCCGCCTGGGGCCCGGGTACTACCGGGCGGTGGTGTTCGATGGGCGGGCTTTCCCCGTGGCCCGGTCCACCTACCTCTCCCTGCTCGAGTTCGGCAACAACTGGCACGCGCCCCGGATGCGGCTGGTAGGTGGGCGGTGGCTCCTGGTGGGCCGCCACGAGGGCATCGACATCACGGCCGAGGCCGGAGCCCCGGTCCTGTCCATGACCGGCGGGGTGGTGGAGGCCACGGGCTGGACCTTCTACTCGGGGCTGCGGGTGGGGGTCCGGGGCCAGGACGGCAAGTACTACCTCTACGCCCACCTGCGGTCCCTCGCCCCCGGCGTCGTCCCGGGCGCCACCGTCCGGGCCGGGGACGTGCTCGGGTCCGTGGGCAACACGGGCTACGGCCAGCCTGGGCACCGCGACGAGTTCCCCCCGCACCTCCACTTCGGCATCCAGGGCCCTGGGGGCTGGGAGAACCCCTACCCTCTCCTCGCGCGGCTCTACCGGGCCACGGTCCGCGTCCAACGGGCGGCCGAGGCCCGGCTGGCGGCCCTGGCCAGGTCGGGCCACCGGGCGGCGTGGCGACGCCTCGCGGCCAGCCTGACCCTGGGAGCCGAGGAGGGGGCTTGACCGCGCATCCCCCCGCGGGGATCTCGAGCCCCGCAGCGGCCCGTCCGCCCCCAGGGGCGGGCGCCGGACCCCGCTGGGAATAACGCTCGGGGCCGGACGGTTGGTGCACCACGGCGACAACCTGGCAAGAAGGGGCCCGGGACCGGGGGCCATCGCACCCGGGCCCGCCGAGGAGGAGTCGAGGCAAATGTCTGACAACGTCATTCACGTGAACGACCAGGACTTCGACGCCCAGGTCCTGCGGGCCGACCGGCCCGTGCTCGTGGACTTCTGGGCCGAATGGTGCGTCCCCTGTCACGTGATCTCGCCCATCGTGGAGCAGATCGCCCGCGAGAACGCCGAACGGCTCAAGGCCGTCAAGCTCAACGTGGACCACAACCCCGACGCCGCCCTGCGCTACAACGTCCGGAGCATCCCCACGCTGATCCTCTTCAAGGACGGGGAGGAGAAGGCCAGGGTGGTGGGGGTCCGGAGCAAGGACGCCATCCTGCGGGAGCTCGAGCCCCACCTGGCCGCGTAGCCGGCCCGCCCCGGTTCGCCCCGGCCACCGCCCGCCGTGTTCCGGCCCCCCGCCCGCCGCTGGCGGGCGGTCCGTGTTCCGGCCCCCCCGTGGGGAACAATAGGCGCATGCCCCTGCTCCGCCGAGGAGACCGCGGGGAGGCCGTCCGCGACCTCCAGGCCCGCCTGACCGCCCTCGGGTACGCCATCGACCCCGCCGAGCTCGGCCAGTTCGGCCCCTCCACCGAGCGGGCGGTCCGGGAGTTCCAGCAACGCCGCCAACTGCTCGTGGACGGCGTCGTGGGCCACGACACGTGGCAGGACCTGGTGGAGGCCGGCTACACCCTGGGCGACCGCACCCTGTACCTGCGCTCCCCCTACCAGCGGGGCGACGACGTCCGCGAGCTCCAGCGGGCCCTGAACGTCCTGGGCTTCGACGCCGGACGGGAGGACGGCATCTTCGGCGAGCGGACGGACCGAGCCGTGCGGGAGTTCCAGCGCAACGTGGGGCTGGCCCCGGACGGGATCGTGGGGGCCACCACCATCCAGGCCCTCCGCCGCCTGCGCCCCGTGGCCCCCGGCCCCGGACGGGCCACCGTCCGGGAGATGGAGGCCCTACGCAGGCTGTCCGCCTCCCTCCAGGGGGCCCGCATCGCCATCGACCCGGGCCACGGACCCGGGGACCCCGGCGGGGTGGGGCCGGGCGGGCTGACCGAGGCCGAGGCCACGCTGCTCCTGGCCCACGAGCTGGCCCTGGAGCTCTCCCGCCGCGGCGCCGCCCCCTTCCTGCTCCGGGACGCCCACGCCAATCCCAGCGTCCACGACCGGGCCCGGCGGGCCAACGAGCTGGGGCCCGAGGTCCTCGTGGCCATCCACCTCAACTCCCACGAGGACCCCCCGACGGAGGGGGCCGCCACGTACTACTTCGGGACCGAGCGGTGGCACTCCGTGGCCGGCCAGCGGCTGGCCGGCGCCATCCAGACCGAGCTCTGCGCCCGCCTGGGCCTGCGGGACTGCGGCGTCCACCCCAAGTCCATCCCCATTCTGCGCGAGACGAGGATGCCCGCGGTCCAGGTCGAGCCCTGCTTCGTCACCAACCCCCGGGAGGAAGCCCTCCTCCGCCACCCTCGGTTCCGCAGGGCTCTCGCCGAGGCCATGGCCCATGGCGTGGAGCGCTTCTTCCGGGGGGCGGCGGCCCAGCCCGGGACCTCGGCCTCGGGCCGCGGGTAGCCCATCCTCCCCCGGGCGCCCCGGCCCTCACCCCATCAGGAGCCCCGGGCCCGACCCCACGATCTCCGACACGATCCGCTCCAGGTCCTCCCGGGTAGCGAACTCGATGACGATCCGGCCCTTGCGCTTCCCCAGCGACACCCGCACCTTGGTGGCCAGCTGTTCCGAGAGGATCTCCTCCACCTCCTGCAGCGACGGGTCCGGCTCCCCCCGCTCGACCTTCGCCCCCACCGCCGGGTGCTCGGTGTAGGACCTCACCAGCTCCTCGACCTGCCGCACCGACAGCCCCTCCGCCGCCACCCGGAGCGCCACCAGGGACTTGGCCTGGTCGTCGGGGAGCCCCAGCAGGGCCCGGGCGTGTCCCGCGGTGATCTTGCCCTCCGCGAGCAGCCGCTGGACGTCGGCCGGCAGGCTGAGGAGCCGGATGGTGTTGGCGATGTGGGCCCGGGAGAACCCCAGGCGCTCCGCCAGCACCTCCTGGGTCACCCCCAGCTCCTCCAGCAGCTCCTGGAAGGCCGCGGCCATCTCCAGGGGAGCGAGGTCCTCCCGGTGGAGGTTCTCGATGAGCGCCTCCCTGAGGGCCTCCGTGTCGTCGGTGTCCCGGACGATGGCGGGGATGGTGGCCAGCCCGGCCAGGCGAGCCGCCCGGACGCGTCGCTCCCCCGCTACCAGCTCGTACCCACCGTCCCTGGGCCTGACCACGACGGGCTGGAGGACCCCCACCTCCCGGATGGACCGGGCCAGCGCGGCCAGCGACTCCTCCGGGAACTCCGTCCTGGGCTGCCTTGGGTTGGGGGCGATGGCGCCCACGGGCACCTCCACCAGCCCTCCCTCCTGCGCCGCCCCCGGGATCAGCGAGGAGAGCCCACGCCCCAGGCCGCCTCGTTTCACGGCTCCTCCTTTCCCTCCCTCCGTCCGCCGGCGCCACCGGCCTCCCCCGCCCTGGCCTCGGCCCCCGACCCCCCCGGCCCTCCGGCCCCGGCCTCCGCCCCCGGCTCCTGCCCACCCCCGCCCCCGGGCCGGCCGTCCCCCCCACCCAACACCTCCCGGGCCAGCGCCCGGTACGCCGCCGCCCCCTTCGAGTTCGGGTCGTACCGCACGATGGGCCGGCCGAACCCCGGAGCCTCGGCCAGGCGCACCGAGCGCGGTATGACGCTGTCGTACACACGCGGCCCGAAGAAGGCCCGGACCTCCGCCACCACCTGGTCCGCCAGCCTGGTCCGGGGGTCGAACATGGTAAGGACGATCCCCGTGAGCCGAAGGCGCGGGTTCACGTTCTGCTGGACCAGCCGGACGTTGCGCAGGAGCTGCCCGAGCCCCTCCAGGGCGTAGTACTCGCACTGGATAGGCACGATGAGCTCATCGGCGGCGGTCAGCGCGTTGACCGTCAGCAGGCCCAGCGACGGGGGACAGTCGACCAGGATGAAGTCGTAGTCGAACAGGACCCCGTCCAGGGCCCTGGCCAGGCGGCTCTCCCGCGAGAACTGGCTGACCAGCTCGATCTCCGCCCCCGCCAGGTCGATGGTGGAGGGGACCGCCCACAGGCCCTCCACGTCGGTGGACACCACCGCCTCCCGGACGTCCGCACCGCCGCTGATCACGTCGTAGATCGTCCGTCCCTGGGCACCGTGCCCCACGCCCAGCCCCGTCGACGCGTTGCCCTGCGGGTCCAGGTCGACCACCAGCACCCGGCGCCCCGCCTCGGCCAGGCACGCCCCCAGGTTGACCGCCGTGGTCGTCTTCCCCACCCCGCCTTTCTGGTTCGCGATGGCGATGACCCTCGCCTTGGGCCGGCTTGCGGGCCCCGCAGCGGGGGCCTCGGGCAGCGACGGCTCCAGGGAGGCCACGTCCTCCAGGGCCTCCGTCCCGGGGAGAGGGCGGAACGCCACGGCCGCCCCCGGGGAGACCGCCGGCGCCCCGGCCTCCTCGGCTCCCTCCAGCCCCTCCCCATCGCCGCGCCCGGGGCCTGCGGTCGTGGGGCCCTCCCTCCGCTCCTCGGCCGACTCCTCCTCTTGGGAGGGCGGGGGCGCCAGCGGCGGCAGCGGAGGCTCAGCTGGGGGGACGAACCCTCCCTCGGGCCGGTCCAGCGCCATCCTTCCCTCGTCCACGGCTCGAGCGCTCACGCCGGGCGCGACGTCCCGCTGATGATAACCACTGGGCCCTGCCAGGGGAAGGCCGGCTCGGAACAGACCCTCACCCGCACGCCCGCCCCCAGCGCCCGCAACGCCGCTGCCGACGCCCGGCCTGAGCCGGCGAAGTAGACGAGGCCGCCGCTGGGGCGGAGCAAGGGGGCGGCCAGGCGCCAGGCCCGGGGTGCAGGGGCCACGGCCCGGGCCAGGACCGCCACAGCCAGGCGCCCGCCCCTCCCTGCCTCCTCGGCGCGGGCCCTCAGAACGCGGACGTTGGTCAGCCCGAGCCGCTCCACCGTCAGCTCGAGGAAGGCCACCGCCCTCGCCCTGGGCTCCAGGAGGACGACCTCCCGTCCGGGAAGGGCCACCGCCACCGGGATCCCCGGGAGCCCCGCCCCCGACCCCAGGTCCACCACGGTCCCCTCAGGGAACTCCCTCCGCAGACACGGGACCGCCCGCAGGCTGTCCTGGACGTGTCGCTCCCAGATGCGGCCCCGGTCCCGTCCGGACACGAGGCCCAGGCCCACGGCCCGTTCCTCCAGGAGCGCCGCGTAGGCCCGGAGCCGGTCCAGCTGGGCCGCGGTCAGACTCCGCTCCAGCGCAGCAACGCTACCCCCGGGGCCCCCTCGTCTCTCGGCGTCAGGGCGAGGGTCGAGTTTCACGTGAAACATGAGGGGCGGCCCGGCGCCGGATGACGACCCGCCGCTCCGGCTCCGCTCCCTCGCTGACGCTCTCCACCCCCGCGACGGCGCTCACCGCGTCGTGGACGATCTTGCGCTCGAACGCGCTCATCGGCTCCAGGGCCTCTGGCCGGCCCGTCCTGCGCACCCTGCGGGCCACCTCGCGGGCCCTCCGCACGAGCTGCGCCCGCCGCCGCTTCCTGTAGTCCTCCACGTCGACCTGCACCCGGCACCGCTCACCGCTGGCCCGCTGCACGTAGGCCCCAACCAGGTCCTGTAGGGCGGCCAGCACCCGCCCCTGCCTGCCGATCAGGACCCCCATTTCCTCTGGGTCCCCCTGGGCCCAGACGTCCACGTAGGTCACGCCCCCTTCCGTTCCCACCCCCACCCTCGCGGCCAGACCCATCTCATCCAGGAGGCCCTCCAGGAACTCGACGGCCAGAGCCGCCTGCCCCTCGCTGGCCCCCGGCCGAGACGCGACCGCCCTCCGGACCCGCACGATGGCCGGCTGGGAGCTCAGCCCAAGGAACCCGCTCCTGGCCTCCCGGACGATCTCGATCTGGGCCTCCTGCTCGCTGATCCCCAGCTCCTGCAGGGCGGCCTCCAGGGCCTCCTCAACGCTTGCGCCGCTTCTTTCGACCTCTTCCATCCCCTGTACCTCGGGCCCCAGCCGAGGGGACCCGCCCCCCGCCTTCCCGGGCCCTCACCGCCTCGTCCCCACCGGCTCGCTCCGATGCCCGCTGGTCCCCCGCCGGCCGCCACACGCCCAACCGCCATCCCAGCCGTGCCACAGCCTCCCGGGCGGCCACCATTCCCCGCTCCCGGGCCGGCTTGGGGAGCATGAAGTGCTGCTGCACGATCTGGACCACGTTCGTCGTCGTCCAGTACAGCACCAGCCCCGCGGGGAAGATGATCCCCCAGAACCCGAACAGGAGCGGCATGAGCCGCATGATGGCCTGCTGCTGTTGCTGGCCCCCCCCGGGCTGAGCCCGCTGCATCTGGCGCTGCTGGTAGTAGGTCGTGAGGATCATGGCCCCCGCCAGGGCGTAGTAGGGGATGCGCGCGGGGATCCCGGTCCCGCAGTCCAGCCGCCTCGGGGCGTCGGGGACGGCCGTCCCAGCTGGCGCGCTCACCTGCTTCCCGGCCTGGGCCGCGCTGCAGAGCAGGTTGGCCCCAAGGAAGCGCGAGCCCGGGGCCTGCTTCACGAGGTCGACGTAGAGCTGGCTGTCCTGGGGCGTCCCCACCACCGGGTTGGCGTCGCTGTGAGGGATGTGCGTGAGGCCATTGGGGTACTGCAGGACGGCGAACAACGCGATCAGCACCGGAATCTGGGCCAGCATGGGGAGGCACCCGCCCAAGGGGTTGACGTCATGCTCCCGGTAGAGCCTCATCATCTCCTCGTTCAGCTTCTGGCGGTTGCCCTTGTACTTCTGCTGCAGGGCCCGGATCCTGGGCTGGAGCTCCTGCAGCCGCTGCATCGACCGGATCTGCTTGACGCCTAACGGAAGCAACGCGATCCGGACGGCCAGCGTCAGGAGGATGATGGCCACTCCGTAGTTGCCGACCAGCTCGTAGAGGAACGCCAGGAACGCCCCCAGACCGTCAAGGACGGCCTGCCACCACACCGCTCCCAGGGGCCCGGGGCTCACCGTCCTCCCACCGCCCTCGGTCCCGTGGGATGTATGACTTTATCATACCCACCCCGGTCCCCCCGCCTCGGCGGGTAGTCCACCCCGCCCCGGGACAGCGGCGAGCACCGCAGCACCCTCCAGGCCGCCAGGGCCCCCCCGCGTGCCCACCCCAGCTCCCGGATGGCCTCCTCCGCGTAGGCGGAGCAGCTGGGGTGGAACCGGCACTGGCCCCCCAGGACCGGGCCCAGGGTCAGCCGGTACACCCGGATGCCCAGCAGCAGCGTGGCCCGGACCGGCCAGCCCAGGGCCCGGGGCACCGCCCTCCCCCACCGGCCCGCCACGGTCACGGCCCCCGGTCCCCCCACCCCTGCCTCCGCCCCCCCTGGCCGCTCAGGGCCCGGGCCAGGTCCCGAGCCACCTCCCCGCTCTTGGCCCCGCGGATGGAGGGCCGGGCCACCACCACGACGTCCGCGCCCGGGGGAGCCGCCCCGCCAGCCTCGCGCCAGGCTTCCCGGAGCAGCCGGCGGGCCCGATTCCTTGCCACCGCTCCCCCCACGCTCCGTCCGCACACGAAGGTCACCCTGGTCACCCCGGTCCCGCGAGCTACGTACACCGTGATCCGCTCGCCCCACAACCGCGTACCCTCCTCCAGGACCCGTCGCACCTGGGCCCGGGGGACGCTGGCAGGCCTGGGCATCTGTCGGACGACCCCCAGGGCAGTGGTCGGTCACGGTCACCGCGCCAAGGACCCCCCTCAGGGGGTGAGGCGGGCCCGCCCCTTGCGGCGCCTCCGGGCGAGCACCTCACGGCCGCCCCGGGTCCGCATGCGCACCCGGAACCCGTGGGTCTTCTTCCGTCTCCGGTTGTTGGGCTGGTAGGTCCGCTTCACGTCCTCGTCCCCCCACGGCCCGGCCTGGGGCCCGGGCCGCAGTGAGTATAGTCAGTCCCCCTCGCCCCCTCGGCACGCCGCCCGGAGGGACCCTCCGGCCGCAAAAAGGTCGCCAAGACCCGAGGGGCCCGGTGGCCCCGGCCGGGGAGCGCGGCTATAATGCGGCCCGCTTCGAGGTCCCAACCCGCCCTTCCCCCAGCGTGGGTGGCATTCCACAACTGTGGAAACCGTGTGTGGATAACTGATGGACGAAGCTGCCGCAGCCCTCTCCTTCCCCGGTGCATCTGAGGCCCGGGCGGCCTGGCAGGCCGTCCTGGGCCGGGTCCGGGCCGAACTCCCCGAGGCCACCGTCAACCTATGGTTCTCCCGCCTCACGCCCACCCGCCTGGACGGGGCCACCCTGGAGGTCGAGGCCCCCAGCCCCTACGTCCGGGGCCGCCTCGAGGCCCGCTACCGGGACCTCCTGGCCCGGGCGGCCCGGGAGGCCCTGGGCCCATCGGGCCACGTCCGCCTCCTGGTGGCCGCGGAGGTCGGCGGCCACGGGGCGGCCGCCGACCCTGGCCCCCGGGCTCCCCGCTCCCGCCAACGGTCCGCAGGGCCGCCCCAGCCGAGCCTCGAGGACGCCTACCCCGAGGCCTCCCCCTTCCCCGACCGCTACACCTTCGAGACCTTCGTCCCCGGGCCCAGCAACAAGTTCGCCCACGCCGCGGCCCTGGCCGTGGCCGAAGCGCCCCCCTCCAAGGCCTACAACCCTGTGTTCATCTACGGCGGGGTCGGCCTGGGCAAGACCCACCTCCTGTTCGCCATCGCCAACCACGTGTGGGCCCTGTCCCGCCACCTCCGGGTCCGCTACGTCACCTCCGAGAGCTTCATGACCGAGTTCATCCGGGCCGTGCGAGAGCGCCGCGGCTACCAGTTCCAGCGGCAGTACCGCGACGTGGACTTCCTGCTCCTCGACGACGTCCAGTTCCTGGCCCGGGCGGAGGAGACCCAGACCGAGTTCTTCCACACCTTCAACCACCTGCACCAGCACGAGCGCCAGATCGTGATCGCCAGCGACCGTCCCCCCCAGGAGCTGGGCGGGATCGAGGAGCGGCTGCGCAGCCGGTTCCGTTCGGGCCTGGTGGTGGACGTCCAGCCTCCCGACCTCGAGACGCGCATCGCCATCCTGCAGATGCGGGCCCTCCGGGACAGCCTCTCCGTCCCCGACGAGGTCCTGCACTACATCGCCTCCAAGTTCGAGGACAACATCCGCGAGCTCGAGGGGGCCCTCCTGCGGGTGGCGGCCTTCGCCTCCCTATCCCGGCAGCCCATCACCCTCTCCCTGGCCGAGAGGGCCCTCGAGGACCTGCTGCCCGAGACCGGACACGAGATCCGGCCCGCGACCATCCTCGAGGAGACGGCCGCCTATTTCGGCCTCGCCGTGGAGGACCTGGTTTCCAAGAGCCGGTCCCGGCCCCTCACCACGGCCCGCCACATCGCCATGTACCTGCTCCGGGAGCACACCGGCCTCTCCCTCATCAAGATCGGAGAGCTCTTCGACCGCGACCACACCACCGTCCTCCACGGCATCAAGAAGGTGGAGCGCCTCATGCCGGCTCGGGGGAGCGTGTACCGCCAGGTCCAGGAGCTCACCAAGAAGGTCCGGGCCCGGAGCCGGAAGGAGTGAACGGCCCGGTGCACCGGCTGTGGACATCCTCTGGCCTCCCCCGTCTCCCCCTCGCTCGGCTCGCCTCGAGCTGCCCTCTGTCCCCACACTCTCCCCACCACCGCCCGTGTCTCACCCACCTTCTATCCTCGGGCTATGAGTCAGGCCCCCCGTCCTCCACACCCCCTACTACGGCTGGTGGTAACACCCACATCCCCAGTCGTCGTCCGTCCCGAGGAGGTCTTCCGTGAAGCTGCGCTGCGACCGTGACGTGCTCTCAGAGGCCCTCCAGACCGTGCAGCGAGCGGTCTCCGCCCGGCCAGGGATCCCGGCCCTGACCGGGGTCCTGCTCGCCGCTGCGGGCAAGGAGCTCGAGCTCACCACCACCGACCTCGAGGTCTCGGCCTGGCTGCGGGCCGAGGTCCAGGTGCAGGAGGAGGGGGTGGCGCTCCTGCCGGCCCGGCTCCTCGCGGACCTCGTGAAGAGCTTGGAGCAGGGCCCGGTGGTCCTGGAGGCCTCGGGGGGGCAGGCCAGGATCTCCTGCGGCAATTACGAGGGGACCATTCGCTGCCTCCCGGCGGAGGACTTCCCGGCGCTCCAGGGGCCCTCCGGGGTGAGGGTGCGGGTGGATGCGGCCGACTTCGCCGAGGGGGTGAGCCAGGTGAGCCGGGCCGCCTCCAGGGACGAGGCCCGCCCCATCCTCACGGGCGTGGTCGTTGAGGTGGGCCGCGAGGGCCTCACCCTGCTGGCCACGGACTCGTACCGGCTGGCGGTGCGAGAGATGGCGGCCACCGCGGAGGGGGAGGGGAGGGCCGTGGTGCCGGAGCGGGCCCTCTCGGAGGCCGGCCGTGCGGCGGGAAACGAAAAGGGCGAGGTGGAGCTGTTCGTGGACCAGAGCCAGGTGGCCTTCCAGATCGGGGCCCTCACGCTCACCTCCCGGCTCATCGAGGGGGAGGTCCGCAACTACCGGGAGCTCATTCCGGAGCGCTCCGAGAACGAGCTCACCTGCGCCCGCCAGCAGCTCGTGGATGCCGTGCGGCGGGTGAGCCTGCTGGCCAGGGAGAGCTCGCCCGTCCGGCTGGAGTTCTCTCCGCTCGGCGTGCGGCTGTCCTCGTCCTCCCCGGACCTGGGGGAGGCCGTGGAGGTGGTGGAGGCCGACTACCGGGGCCAGGAGCTGACCGTGGCCTTCAACCCCTCCTACCTGCTGGACGGCCTCACGGCGGCCGTGGGGGACCGGGTGCACCTCGAGGTCCGGGACGGGCTGAAGCCCGCGGTGGTGCGGGGCGAGGGGGAGGGGTTCGTCTACCTCGTGATGCCGGTGCGCCTGCCCGCGGCCGTGGGCTAGGAGGCCAGGCCGAGGGCGGGAACCCGAGCTCGTGCGCCTCTTGTGGCTGGAGGTGCGGGACTTCCGCAACCACCGGGAGCTCCGGGTCGAGGCGCCGGCGGGGCTGGTGGCCGTGGTGGGGCCGAACGGCGCCGGGAAGACGAACCTGCTCGAGGCCGTCCACTACCTGTGCACGCTGGAGTCGCCGCGGGCGGGCACCGACCTGCCGGTGGTGCGGTGGGGAGCGGGTTCGGCGTTCGTGCGGGGGGAGGTGGCTTCGGCGGGGGGCCGGACCCTGGTCGAGGTGGAGGTGCGGGCCGGGGGGCAGAACGTGGTCCGGGTGGACCGCTCGCCGGTGCGGCGGCGGCGAGACCTGCGGGCCCGGGTGAGCTCGGTCTACGCAGGGCCCGAGGACCTGGCCGTGGTGCTGGGGAGCCCCGAGGAGCGGCGGCGGTACCTGGACGAGCTGGTGCGGGCCCTGTGGCCGGCCCGGGAGGCCCTCATCCGGGCCTACGAGCGGGCCCTGCGACAGCGGAACCGCCTGCTCAAGGAGTGGGCGGGGCCGGGAGAGCCCTCCGCCCTGGAGGCGTGGGACGAGGAGCTGGTCCGCCACGGTGCGGCCCTCACCCAGGCCCGGAGGGAGGCCGTGGGGCGGATGCGGGAGGCCGCGGACCGGGCCTTCGCCCAGGTCACCGGGGGGGAGGTGGCCCTGGAGGTGGAGTACCAGCCCTCGGCGGCGGGCGTGCCCGTGGAGGAGGCCTTCCGGCGGCGGCTGCGGGAGCGGCGGGGGGACGAGCTGGTTCGGCGCACCACGCTCGTGGGGCCGCACCGGGACGAACTGGGCCTCGTGGTCCGGGGGCTGGCCGCCCGAGGGTTCGCCTCGCACGGGGAGGCCTGGGCGGCGGCCCTGGCCCTGCGGGTCGGCATGGCGCGGGCGGTGGCGGAGGAGCGGGGGGAGCCGCCCGTGCTGCTCCTGGACGACCCGTTCTCGGGGCTGGACCCGGGCCGACGGCGGCGGGTGGCGGGAGTCCTGGGGGAGTGGGAGCAGGTCCTGCTGGCCCTCCCCGAGGAGGCGCACGTGCCCCCCGGGGCCCGGGTGTGGTGGCTGGGGCCGGAGGGCCTGCGGATGGCGCCGTGAGGGGCGTGGAACGGGTGAGGGGTGGTGAGCGGCGGAGGGGCCGGGGTCGGCCGGCCGGGGAGGGAGGCTCCGGGGGCGACGTGCAGGCTCTGGGCGCGGTCATCGAGGCCCTGCGGGGAGAGCGGGCCCTGGCGGAGGGGCTGGCGCTGGGCCGGCTGGCCCGGGACTGGGGCCGGGTGGTGGGGGAGCGTCTTGGGGCGGAGTGCGCCCCCGCCGCGCTCCGGGAGGGGACCCTGGTGGTGGCGGCCTCCTCCGGGGCGTGGGCGGGGCAGCTTCGGTTCCTGGCCCGGGAGGTGGCCAGGCGGGCCAACGAGGTCCTGGAGACGGAGGCGGTGCGGGAGGTCCGGGTGGTAGTCCGGGCCCCTGGCGGGACCGGGTGGTGAGGCGTGGGATCCGCCCGGGACCGCGCGGTGCGGGAGGCCACGGAGGGCGTTCGGTACCAGGTCAGATGGTATTTTCCATGGTAGAATTGCTTTCGGTTTCGGCCCCCGTACGCGTCCACTCTCTCCCCAGGGCGGAGGCCCGTGGGGGCTGCGCTGACCGGAGGGAACGTGGCGACCAAGCCGACGGAGAGTAGCTACACCGCTGCGGACATCACGGTCCTCGAGGGCCTGGAGGCGGTCCGCCGCCGCCCGGGGATGTACATCGGCTCCACCGGCCCCCGGGGCCTCCACCACCTGGTCTACGAAGTGGTGGACAACGCCATCGACGAGGCCCTGGCGGGGTTCTGCACGAAGATCTCGGTGGAGCTCCTGGCCGACGGCGGGTGCCGGGTGACCGACGACGGGCGGGGGATCCCGGTGGAGCCCATCCCGAAAATGCGGGACCGGCGGCCCGCGGTGGAGGTGGTCCTCACCACGCTCCACGCCGGGGGGAAGTTCGGCGGGAAGTCCTACGCGGTCTCCGGGGGCCTGCACGGCGTGGGAGTTTCCGTGGTCAACGCCCTGAGCTCCCGCCTCGTGGCGGAGGTCATGCGGGACGGCTACCTCTGGCGGCAGGAGTACGAGCGGGGCAAGCCCGTCAGCCCGCTCAAGAAGGTGAAGCCGGCCTCCCGGACCGGGACCACCATCACGTTCTGGCCGGACCCCGAGATCTTCGAGGAGACCGCCTTCAAGCGGGAGGTGCTGGCGGAGCGGCTGCAGGAGCTCGCCTTCCTCACCCGGGGGGTGGAGATCGTCCTCACCGACCACCGGGAGCGCCCCCCGGCCCGGGCTGCCTACCGGGCCACGGGCGGGCTGGCCGACTTCGTGCGCTACCTGGCCCAGGGCAAGGAGCCCCTCCACGCCCGGGTCATCCACTTTGGCGCGCAGTCGGAAGGTGCCGAGGTCCAGGTGGCCATGCAGTGGAACACGGGCTACGCGGAGAGCCTCCACACATTTGCCAATACCATTAACACTCACGAGGGGGGGACCCACGAGGAGGGGTTCAAGAAGGCCCTCACGAACGTGGTCAACCGCTACGCCCGGGCCAAGGGGCTCCTCAAGGAGAAGGAGGAGAACCTCATCGGGGAGGACATCCGGGAGGGGCTCACCGCCATCGTGTCGGTGAACCTCCGGGAGCCCCAGTTCGAGGGGCAGACCAAGACCAAGCTCGGCAACACCGACGTCCGGTCCTTCGTCGAGACCACGGTCAACCAGCACCTCATGACCTGGCTGGAGGAGCACCCGGGCGACGCCAAGCGGATCGTGGCCAAGTGCCTCCAGGCAGCCAAGGCCCGGATGGCGGCCCGCCAGGCCCGGGAGCTCACCAGGCGGAAGGGGCTCCTGGAGTCCACCTCGCTCCCGGGCAAGCTCGCCGACTGCCAGCTCACCGACCCCGAGGTGTGCGAGATCTTCATCGTGGAAGGGGACTCGGCGGGGGGCAGCGCGAAGGACGCCCGGGAGCGGTCGTTCCAGGCCATCCTGCCCATCCGGGGGAAGATCCTCAACGTGGAGAAGGCCCGCCTGCACAAGATCCTGGAGAACCAGGAGATCCAGGCCCTGATCAGTGCCATCGGGACCGGCATCGGGGACGACTTCGACCTGTCCAAGGCCCGCTACGGCAAGATCGCCATCCTGGCCGACGCCGACGTGGACGGGGCCCACATCCGGACGCTGCTCCTCACGTTCTTCTTCCGCCACATGCGGCAGCTCATCGAGGCGGGGCGGGTGTACGTGGCCCAGCCGCCCCTGTACCGGGTGCGGGCGGACGGGAAGTACCACTACCTGCTGAGCGACCGGGAGCTCGAGGAGTTCAAGCGGCAGAACGGGCACAAGAAGCTCGACATCCAGCGGTTCAAGGGGCTGGGGGAGATGGACGCCGACCAGCTGTGGGAGTCGGCCATGAACCCCGAGACCCGGGTCCTCAAGCAGGTGACCCTGGAGGACGCGGCGGAGGCCGACCGGCTGTTCACGGTCCTCATGGGGGAGGACGTGGAGGCCCGCCGTGAGTTCATCCAGCAGAACGCGAAGTACGCCTTCGTGGACGCCTGAGCGCCAGACCGACGGTGAAGGTGAGCGGCTCGCACGGAGGGACGTAAGTGGCCACGGCCGTCGAACGGATCCAGCAGGTCGACATCGAGGAGGAGATCCAGTCCTCCTTCATCGACTACGCCATGTCGGTGATCGTGGCGCGGGCCCTGCCCGACGTGCGGGACGGGCTCAAGCCGGTGCACCGACGGATCCTCTACGCCATGCTCGAGGCGGGCCTCCAGCCCGGCAGCCCGAGGCGGAAGTCGGCGGCCGTGGTGGGGGACGTGATGAAGAAGTACCACCCCCACGGGGACCAGGCCATCTACGAGGCCCTGGTCCGGATGGCCCAGGACTTCTCCATGCGCTACCCGCTCCTCGACCCCCAGGGGAACTTCGGCTCCGTCGACGGGGACCCGCCGGCGGCGCAGCGTTACACCGAGTGCCGGCTGTCTCCTCTGGCCATGGAGCTGCTGCGGGACATCGACAAGGAGACGGTGGACTTCGTCCCCAACTACGACGGCTACGAGCGGGAGCCGGTGGTCCTCCCGGCCCGGTTCCCGAACCTCCTGGTGAACGGGTCCCAGGGGATCGCGGTGGGGATGGCCACGAACATCCCGCCCCACAACCTGGGGGAGGTGGTGGACGCCCTGGTGGCCCTCATTGACAACCCCGGGGCACCCGTGCGGGAGCTCATGCGGAAGGTGAAGGGGCCGGACTTCCCCACGGGCGGGCTCATCGTGGGCCGGGAGGGCATCCGGGAGGCCTACGAGACCGGGCGAGGCTCGATCAAGATGCGGGGGCGGGTGGTGGTGGAGGAGGCCCACCACGGCCGCCAGCGCCTGGTGGTGACCGAGCTGCCGTTCACGGTGAACAAGGCCCGCCTGGCGGAGAAGATCGCCCAGCTGGTCCAGGCCCGCAAGCTCCCGGACGTCACCGACCTCCGAGACGAGTCCAGCCGCCGGGGCGGGATGCGCCTGGTGGTGGAGCTCCGGCGGGGGGCCAACCCCCAGGTGGTGCTGAACCAGCTCTACAAGCACACCCAGCTCCAGGAGACCCTCGGGGTCATCATGCTGGCCCTGGTGGACGGGGTCCCCCGGACCCTCAACCTGAAGCAGGCCCTCGAGCACTACCGGGACCACCAGGTGGAGGTGGTGACCCGGCGCAGCCGGTTCGAGCTGCGCAAGGCGGAGGAGCGGGACCACATCGTCCAGGGGCTCCTCGTGGCCCTGGCCCACATCGACGAGGTCATCCGGATCATTCGGGCCGCCCGGGACGCCGCGGAGGCCAGGGACCGGCTCATGAAGCGGTTCAAGCTCACCGAGGTCCAGGCCACCCACATCCTGGACATGCCGCTGCGGCGGCTCACCCGCCTGAGCCGCCAGGAGCTCGAGGACGAGCACAAGGAGCTGCTGGGCACCATCAAGCGGCTGCGGGCCCTCCTCAAGGACCCCAAGGCCATCCTGGGGGTGGTGAAGGAGGAGCTCCTGGACCTCAAGCGGCGGTTCGCCGACCCCCGCCGGACGGAGATCCGGGCCGACGAGGGCGAGCTCGAGGTGGAGGACCTCATCCAGGAGCAGGACGTGGTCATCACCGTGACCCGGGACGGCTACGTGAAGCGGGTGCCCGTGGAGAGCTTCCGCCGGCAGGGGCGGGGCGGCCGGGGGGTGATCGGGGCCAACCTCAAGCAGGACGACGTGATCGCCCACGCCTTCACCACGACCACCCACCACTGGCTGCTCGTGTTCACCAACCGGGGCAAGGTCTACCGAACGAAGGTGCACGAGGTCCCGGAGTCCTCCCGCACGGGGCGGGGGACGTACGTGGCCAACCTGCCGGGCATGGCCCTGAGCGGGGAGGAGCGGATCGCCTCGGTGATCGACGTCCGGGACTACAGCCCGGGCAAGTTCCTGGTCTTCGCCACGAAGCGGGGGATGGTCAAGAAGACCCCGCTCGAGGAGTACGACTCGCCCCGGGCCGGCCTCACGGCCATCAGCCTGCGGGAGCGGGACGAGCTCATCGGGGCCATCCTCACCGAGGGCCGGGACCACCTGATCCTCGTGTCCAAGGGCGGACAGGCCATCCGGTTCAGCGAGGCCTCGGTCCGGCCCATGGGGCGGGCGGCCACCGGGGTCATCGGGATGAAGCTCCGGGAGGGGGACGAGGTCATCGCCATGGTCTCCACGGCCCAGGGCGACGGGCTCCTCACCGTCACCGAGAACGGGTTCGGCAAGCGCACGGACTTCCGGGAGTACCCGGCCAAGGGGCGGGGCGGCTACGGGGTGAAGACGGCCCTCCTCACGCCCAAGACCGGGAAGCTGGCCGGGGCCTTCGCCATCCGCAAGGACCAGGACATCCTGGTCATCGCCAGCGACGGCGTGGTGATCCGGGTCCCGGCCTCCCAGGTGCGGAAGGCGGGGCGGGCCACCCAGGGGGTCCGGGTCATGCGCCTGGAGAGGGGCCGGTCCGTCTCCGCCGTGGCCCCGGTCATCACCCAGGTCGAGGAGTAGGGCTCGGGCTCGGGCGGGCCTGGCCCGGGCTCAGCCGGGCGGGCCTGGCTCGGGCGGCTCTCCAGCCCGGGCGAGCGTGGCCCGGGCGCGTCAGGCGGGCTGGCCCTCGGCCGAGCCTCCCCCGGGCGGGCCTCCCCCCGGCCGGCCTCCCTCGGGGGCGGGGTGGGGGACCATCCGGCGGAACGCCGCGAACAGCGTGAGGTCGTAGGCGGCCTTGAGGGCCCCCGCCGCCACGAACGGCGCCCCCAGGCCCGCGGCGGCCATGAGCCACCCCCCCAGGGCCGGGCCGGCGGGCCGGGCCACGTACCGGGCGGCGTTGGTCCAGGCGGCGGCGGCCGTCCGCTCCTCGGGGTCCACGATGGCCACCACGTAGGCCTGCCGTGCGGGGACGTCCATCTGGCTGATGGCGAACCGGGCCAGGAGCGTGGCGGCCGCCAGGGGGAAGGACGGAGCCAGTGGGACCAGGGCCAGCAGGGCGTTGGAGGGGAGGTGGGTGAAGACCATGGTGTTGAGCAGGCCGATCCGGCTGGCCAGCCGCCCCGCGGCGAGGGAGGAGGCTCCCTGGAGGAGGCCGGCCCCGAAGAGCAGGGCCGCGGTGAGCTCGGTAGGGGCCCCGAACCGGCGCCGGAACCAGAAGACGAGGAAGGACTGGACCACGAACCCCCCGCCCAGGGAGTCCACCGCGAACAGGGCGGCCAGGCCCGCCACCCGCTGCCTGGAGCGGACCAGGGGGAGCCGGCGGCCGCCCGGGCCCCCGGCCTCGACGGCCGGCGAGAGCCTGCCCGCCAGCCACGCGCAGGCCAGGGCCACCGCCGGGTAGGCGAGCAGGAACCGCTGGTTGGCCGGGAGCGCGGAGACGTACGCCCGGAACAGGTCGGGCCCTCCGGCCAGGAGCGTGCCCACCGAGCCCGCCAGGTAGGCGACGGCGTTGTAGCGGGCGAAGGCCCGGTTCCGCTCCTCGGGGGTGGGGGCGGCCTGGGCGATCATGGCCTGCTCCACGGAGGTGAGGGGCCCGGACTCGCTCACCTCCACCGACACAGTCCCGGTGAGGGCGGCCAGGAGCAGGGCGGGGAGCCAGTCGGTGAGGGCGAACACCGCCCCCGCGGCGGCCATGGCGAGGAACAGGCCCCGGTAGGTGCGGCGGCGCCCCAGCCGGTCCCCCACGGCCCCCACCGCCACCGTGGCCAGGGCGAACCCCGTAAGCATGGCGGTGAGGACGAGCCCCACCTCGAGGTCGGAGAGGCCCGCCGCCGCCAGGGAGGCCCCCAGGAGCACGCTCCCGAACCCGTAGAGGAGGGCCCGCAGGGCCTGGACGAGCACGACCGTCCCGAGGTCCCGGGCCCCGGCCGGCGTTGTCCGGGGCTCCACGGGGGGAACGATAATGGCCTCGATGGTCCGGTCCGCTCCCCCACCCTTCGAGGTCCTCGAGCACACGGCCGACGTGGGCCTCCGGGCCCGGGGCCGGACGCTCGGGGAGGTCTTCGCCAACGCCGCCCTGGGGCTGGCGGAGATCCTGGGGCGGCGGGTGGAGGGGTCGGCCGACGGGAGCCGGGTAGCCGTCCGGGTGAGCTCGACGGACCTGGAGGCTCTCCTCGTGGACTGGCTCAACGAGGTCCTGTTCGAGCTGGAGCGGCGGGAGGCCTGCCTGGCCGGGGCCCGGGTCCGGGAGGTCCGGGCCGGGGAGGCGCCGGCGGTGGAGGGGGAGCTGCTGGTCCTGGAGTGCCCGGAGGCCCCCGAGGGGACCGAGGTGAAGGCGGCCACCTACCACCAGCTCTCCGTGCGGGCCGAGGAGGGGGGGTACCGGGCCACCGTGTACTTCGACGTGTGAAGCGTTCACCGGCGAGGCCGAGGAGGGCGCCGTGGCCGAGGCGAGGGTGAAGACCAAGGGCGGGTTCCCGGTGGAGCGGATCGGGAGCCACGAGTGGCGCATCCGGGTGGGGGCCGTGCCGGGGATGCGGGTGCCGGGCGTGGTGTTCGCCACCGAGGAGCTGCTGGAGAAGGCGATCGAGGACCGGGCCGTGGAGCAGGTGGCCAACGTGGCCACCCTCCCCGGCATCGTCCGGGCCTCGTACGCCATGCCCGACATCCACTGGGGGTACGGCTTCCCCATCGGCGGGGTGGCCGCCACCGACATCGAGGCCGGGGGGGTCATCTCCCCCGGCGGGGTGGGGTTCGACATCTCCTGCGGGGTCCGCCTGCTCCGCTCGGACCTGGACTGGGAGCGGGATGTAAAGCCCCGCATGGGGGAGCTCGTGGAGACCCTGGGCCGCCACGTGCCGCGGGGGACGGGCCGGGGCGGGCGGATCAAGCTCCGGGGGGCGGAGATGGACCAGGTCCTCCGAGAAGGGGTGCGGTTCGCTCTGGCCCGGGGGCTCGGGACGGAGGAGGACGCCGAGCACTGCGAGGACCACGGGGTCCTGGACTGGGCCCGGCCGGAGTACGTCTCGGACCGGGCCCGGGAGCGGGCCGCCGACCAGCTGGGGAGCCTTGGGGCGGGGAACCACTTCCTCGAGGTCCAGGTGGTGGAGGAGGTCCTGGATCCCGAGGCCGCCCGTGTCCTGGGGCTCCACGTGGGCCAGGTCTGCGTCATGCTCCACTCGGGGTCCCGGGGGCTCGGCCACCAGGTGTGCACCGACCACCTCAAGGACGTGGACGCCACCAGCCGCCGCCTGGGGATCGAGGTCCCCGACCGCCAGCTGGCCTGCGTTCCGGTGGAGGACCCCGTGGCCCAGCGGTACCTGGGGGCCATGGCCGCGGCGGCCAACTTCGCCCGGGCCAACCGCCACGTCCTGGCCCACACCGTGCGGGAGGCCTTCGGGATGGTGTTCGGGGGCGGGAAGCCGCTGTCCATGCCCCTCGTCTACGACGTGGCCCACAACCTGGCGAAGATCGAGGAGTACGAGGTGGACGGGCGGGTACGCAAGCTGTGCGTGCACCGAAAGGGCGCCACCCGGGCCTTCGGGCCCGGCCACCCCGAGCTGCCCGGGCGGTACCGGGGGGTAGGCCAGCCCGTGCTCATCCCCGGGAGCATGGGCAGTGCCTCCTACGTGCTCGTGGGAACCGAGGAGGCCCGGGAGAAGTCGTTCTTCTCGACCTGCCACGGGGCGGGGAGGGCCATGTCCAGGACCAAGGCGAAGAAGGTGATGAGCGGCCACGAGCTGGTCCGTCAGCTCCGAGCCGAGGGGATCGCCGTGGCCGTCTCCCAGCCCAAGTTGCTTGCCGAGGAGGCCCCGTACGCGTACAAAGACGTGTCGCTGGTGGTGAAGGCCTGCGAGGGCGCCGGGCTGTCCCGCACGGTGGCCCGCCTGCGGCCCGTAGGGGTGGTAAAGGGATGAGGTCCGTGCTGACCACCGAACAGCTCCGACGCCCCCCGGAGGCCCCGGGGCCGCGGCGGGCCCGAGTGGTGGTGCGGCGGGTGGACCCCTGGTCGGTCCTGAAGTTCTCGCTGCTCTTCTACTTCTGCCTGATGCTCGTGGGGATGGCCGCGCTCATCATCGTGTACTGGGCCCTAGGGGTGATGGGGGTCATCGACTCCGTGGAGCGGCTCCTCACCGAGGTGGGGTTCGGCTCCCGCCAGACGGGGTTCCAGGTCAACGGGGAGTGGCTGCTCGCCCGGGCCTTCGTGGTGGGCCTGATCGGCGTGGTGGTGTGGTCCCTGGTGAACATGCTGGTGGCCCTCCTCTACAATCTGATCTCGGACATCGTGGGGGGGATCGAGGTCACCCTGGGCGAGCGCCGCTGAGCGCCGAGCTCCGGAGGGCGGGAGAGCCCCGAGGGGGGCGAGGGCCGGGGTCGCCAGAGGGCCCCCGAGCGGCGCGAGCTCCGGGGGCGCGAGGGGCGGGGCGGCAGTCGGTCTCGTTGACACCCCGAGAGGCCCCCGACTACCCTTGGTCTCGCGAGGGCCGCCCTGACGAGGCCTGACGTGGGAGGGCCTGTAGCTCAGGCGGTTAGAGCGCACCCCTGATAAGGGTGAGGTCGATGGTTCGAGTCCATCCAGGCCCACCGGTCGCCGAAGGAGGGGGAGATGGGGGAGGAGAAGAAGGGCGGAAAGGTTCGGAAGTTCTTCCTCTTCACGGCCCTCGCGGGGCTGGTCGGCGCGGCGGTGGCGTTCTTCCGGCGTCGGCGGGCCCAGAGCGAGGAGAGCGAGTGGCAGGAGCTCCCTCCTCCGGAGAGCTGAACGCCGCAGCCTGAGGCTCGTCCCGGACGCCGCCCTCGTGGGCCGGCGGCCGTGGGTACCCGTTGAGAGTTCACCTCGTGGCTGGCTCGGCCTGGGAGTCGCTGCGCCGGGCCGCGGAGGCCGCGGGGGTCCAGGTGGTTCCGCTCCACCGGTTCGAGGACGGGGCCCCGCGTAGTGACCGTCTGCGACGCGGTGTGGGGGCCCAGTCGCTCGAACAGATCCTGCCGGCCCTCGAGCACGCGGGCTGTATCCTCCACGGGGCGGAGGCGGACGGCGAGCTCGTGGGCTTCGTCCTGGGGTTCATGGGTGGGCCTGGGGTTCCTGGGTTGGGAGGAGGGCCTGCACCTGCACTGCCACATGCTGGCGGTGCGCCCCGAGTGGCAGGGCGGGGAGTGGGGTTCGCCCTCAAGCTGGCCCAGCGGGCGGCCTGCCTGGAACGGGGAGTGGAGGAGGTCCGCTGGACGTTCGACCCCCTGGGCCCAGGAACGCGCTCCGGGCCCGGGACCCGGGGCTGGGCCGGGCCTGGCGGGAGGCCTCGGGGCCTGCTTCGAGGCGGGGCTGGTCGCCACGTGGGTGGAGCTGGAGGCGGCCACCGCCCGCTACGTGTTCGAGGCCGAGGCGTGAAGGGGAGGCCGTGACCGGGCGCGGGGCCGCGGGCGCGAAGGGAGAGCCGTGAACGGGGGAGGGGCCGCGGGCGAGGCGTGGGGCGGGCCCTCCCTCCGGCTCGAGGCCCTCGAGCTCATCGAGGTGGCCCTCCCCCTGGTCCGGCCGTTCCGGACGAGCTTCGGCGAGGAGCGGGTCAAGCGGGCCCTGCTGGTGCGGGCCCGCACCGACGGGCCCGACGGGTGGGGGGAGTGCGTGGCGGCCCCCGAGCCCCGCTACTCGGAGGAGTGGCTGGAGGGGGCGTGGTTCGCCATCCGGGAGTGGATCGGCCCGGCGGTCCTGGCGGGCGGGCCGGTGGACGACCCGGCCCAGGTGGAGAAGCGCTGGAGCTGGGTGCGGGGCCACCGTATGGCCAAGGCGGCGGTGGAGGCGGCCGTGGTGGACGCCTGGCTCCGGGCGGCGGGGCGGAGCCTGCGGGAGTTCCTGGGCGGGGTGCAGGATCGGGTGCCGTGCGGAGTGAGCGTGGGGATCTCCCACCCGGTGGAGGCGACCCTCGAGGAGATCGAGGGCTACGTGGCCGAGGGCTACCAGCGGGTCAAGGTGAAGATCGAGCCGGGCCACGACGTGGAGCTGGTCCGGGCCGTGCGCGAGGCCTTCCCAAACATCGACCTCTCGGTGGACGCCAACGGCGCGTACCGGCTCGCGGATACCCGGGTGTTCGTGGCCCTGGACGAGTTCGATCTGCTCATGGTGCAGCAGCCCTTCCACCCCGAGGACTTCGTGGGCCACGCCAGGCTGCAGCGGGAGATCCGCACGGCGGTCTGCCTGGACGAGTCCATCCGCTCGGCCCGGGACGTCGACACGGCCATCGCGCTGCGGGCCTGCATGGTCTTCAACCTCAAGCCCGGACGGGTGGGCGGGCTCCAGGAGAGCCTTCGGGTGCACGACCGAGTCCAGGCGTCGTCGCGCCTGCTGCGGGTGGGAGGGATGCGGGAGACGGGCGTGGGGCGGGCCCTCAACCTGGCCGTGGCCTCCCTCCCGGCGGTGGGCCTGCCGGGGGGCACGAGCGGGAGCCACCGCTGCTTCGAGGAGGACCTCACCAGGCCCTTCGTCCTGGAGCCGGACGGGACCATGGAGGTGCCCCGGGGTCCCGGGATCGGGGTCACGCCCCTCCCCGACCGGCTGGCCGCCTGCACGGCCCGGACGGAGACGGTCCGAGCCGGGTGAGGTCTTCTTGGCCTCGGTGGGCCGCGGTGCGGAGGAAGGCGCCGCTGGTAGACTCCGCGGCGGGGAAGGTCGGGCTGCCTGGGGGCGGGCCCGCGCGGGGATGTAGCTCAGTGGTAGAGCACCTGCTTTGCAAGCAGGGGGTCGCCGGTTCGAATCCGGTCATCTCCACCGAGGTCAGAAGCCCTTTTCGGGCCGCGATCCCGCCGATTCGGCGCCCAGCGCGTACACATGCGTACATCGCGCTCGGCATGCTGGGCCCCGGGCCCGTCGCGGGGTAGGGTCCGTCCCGGATGGGGGTGAGGCCGTGCGCCAACTGCGGGATGGGGCCGGTCCATGGGAGCGAACGCTGCGAGGGCTGCTACCGCTACTGGCGCCGGACCGGCCGTGACCGTGACCCCGAGCGGAGGCTCGAGGCGAACCGCCAGCGCCTGGAGCAGGAGCAGTGGGCGGCGCTGGTGCGGGTCCTCGTCAGGGACGCCCGGGCGCGTGGAACGGGCCGTCCCGGCTCCTGGGTGAGGAAGGCGAGCCAGGCCTCCTCGTCCGCCTCCGGGTCCCTGGGGGCTTGAGGGAGGGCGCCCGGGGCCTGGATGGAGCGGCCGGCGAGGATCTCCCGCATGAGCCGCGCGGCCTCCTCGCGGCGCCGGAGGCCGAGCATCCGGTTACAGCGGCGTAAGGTGCTCCTTCACCGTGCTCGCCGCCAGGTCGAGCTCCTGCGCGATCTCGGCGTTGGTGAGGTCCTCGGCGAGGAGGCGCAGGAGCTCCCAGTCCCGCTCGCCGAGGGCCCGGCGGAGCTCGGCCTGGGTAAGCGTGACGGGCTGGGCCGGCTCCGGCTCCGGCGGGAGCCGCGCCCGCCGGCGGTGCCCGTTCCCGTTCGCCGTGAGGAGCGCCGGGGCGATCCGCTCCACGGCCTCCTGGACGGCCGCCTCGTCGGGGTCGGCGTAGCGCGCGTACTGCGAGAGGTCCGCGTGACCCATCGCCGCCTGCCACGTTCTGGGGTCGGCCTTCCGGGCGAGGGCCGTGGCGAAGCTGTGGCGGAGGAGGTGCGGGTAGACCCTCCGGCCGATCCGGGCATGCAGCGCCGCCTGGCGCAGCCAGCGGCGGAAGCCCTCCGCCCCCACTCCGAGGAGCGTAGGGCCCTTCCCCTCCCCAGGTGCCGGACGGCGGCTCGGGCCGGCCTCGAGAGCGGCACGAGGTAGGAGCGTCCCCCCTTCGCCTCCCGGAGCCACAGCGAGTCGCCGCGGACGTCCTCGGGGCGGACCGCCACCAGCGATCCAACGCGGATCCCGGTGGTGGCGGGGAGGATGATGCCCCAGCCCCGGCGCTCCTCGCGGCGGAACGCCCGCCTGGACGAGCGCCCGGAGCTCGAGGGGGGAGAGCGGCTCGTCGCCCGGTCCCTCTGCCCGGCGCCGGATGTGGATGCGCTCCATCGGGTCCCGCCCGGCCTGCGGCGCGGCCCAGGCCCAGTAGCTCCGGAGCGCGCGGAAGGCGGCCCTGCGGACCTCGCCGCGGGAGGGGAGGGAGGCGAAGTAGTCCACGAGATGGTCCTCCGTCGCCTCCCACGGATCGGTAAGGGTGTCGGCGAAGCGCAGGAGCTGGTACCGGTACTGCTTCACGGTCTGCGGTCGGTGATCGCTCGCCTCGAGTCAGTCGCTCCACCACCTGATCCGCACGAGCATCTCGTTCATCCGGACGCCTCCAGTCCCGCCGTCCTGACCCGGACCAGGATCCGCTCCGCCTCGGTCCACATCGGCTGCGTGTCGGGGTCGAGCAGCCGGCGAACCCGAGCGCGCGGCAACGATCGACCGCCTCGTCGAACGCGATGCGCAGGTCCGGGCGCGCCTCGAAGCCCTCCGCTCGGAACATCGCCTCGAGCCGCGAGTCGGTCTCTTGCCGCGCGGAGTCGAGAACCCCGGCGTAGCGGCGGAGGGTCACGGCGGGATCGCTGTGCCCCAACATCGTCTGGACCTCCCGGACCGTCGCCCCGCCCTTGAAGGCGAGCGTGGCCGCGGTGTCACGAAGGTCGTGCACCGTGAGCTCGGGGTCGAGACGGGCGCTGCGCACGGGCTGGGCGAACGCTCGGCGCCGGTAGTTCCGGGTGCTGAGCGGTCCGCCCTGCGGTGGGGTGAACACGAAGGCCTCGGGATCCTTCGGGTCGGAGTACCGCGCCACGTGCTCCACGAGCAGGTCGGGGAAACGGCGGCAGGGTCACGGTCCTCGTCCGACGGGTCTTCGTCGCTCCGAGCCCGTAGGTGTCGGAGAGCGACTCGTCGACCCTCACCCTTCCCCGCATGAGGTCGAGGTCTCCCACCTTGAGCGCGGCGGCCTCGCCGATCCGCAGGCCCCGGTAGGCGAGCAGGAAGACGAGCGCGCGGTACCGCTCGGGGTGGGCATCGGCGAGGGCGCGTACCTGCTCGGGTTCCAGCACCCGCATCCCGCCGTCGGGATCCGCCGCCGGGTTGCGCACCGCTTGCGCCGGGCTGCGGAAGATCCGGCCGTCGGCCACCGCACGGTTGAGCACGGCCTTGAGGAGACGGGTGCACGCGTTCACCGTGGGCTCCCCGGCCCCCGCCTCACGCATCGCCGCCCGCCACGCGCGGACGTGCTCGGGCGTGAGGTCGCAGAGACGACGGGGGCCCAGGCGGCTCTCCTCCGGGAGCCGGAGGCCGTCGATGACCCACAGGCGAGCGTGCGTCCGGTAGAGGTCGATCGTGCTCGGCGCCGGCGGCGCTCCGTCCCTGCTCTCGAGGCCGGCAAGGAACCGCGGCCAGTAGTCGGCGAGGAGGATGCGGCCGCGGGCGGGATCGTAGGAGGCATCCCGCCGGCGGTTGTAGCCGAGCTCGTTCACGAAGTCCTCGGCGTCCCGCTTCCGGAGGAAGGTGCGCTGGCGGTGATGGCCCTCGCTCGTGCGCCAGCGCACGATGTAGCCCTGCCCCCTGGGGTTAGGGATCGGGTATCTACGTCTGCTCACGGTGACCTCCCTTCCCTTCCTCGGTGGGCGCCCCGCCTGGTGACCTCGGCCTCGGCGGTGAGGGACGCCGAGGGCGCGGAGCGTCGCTCGTCGGTGCTGGACGGGTCCCCCTCCGCCCTTCCCTCTGCTCGTCTTGGTGAGGAGGTCGATCTCGCGGGCCCGCATGACCCACTTGGTAGCCGTGCTCCGCGAGACGCGGAGGCGCTCCGCGACCGCCATCGTCGGGTTCCTCTTGGCCATCGCGGAGGTCGTGGCGACGAGGGGCAGGTGGTCCCGCGACAGGAGCCCCGGGCGCCTGCAAACGCTGGACAGCCTCTTGTGCGTGGCTCGCTAGGTGGCACTTCCGCCCAAGACCTCACGACCCCAGAGGATGACGGAGGCACCCACGAGGACCACGATCGCCCCTACCAGATCGAAGACGTCTGGTCTTCTTCCGTCGACGAGCCATCCCCAAAGCATCGCTCCCAGCAGGAACACGCCCGCGTACGCCGCGTAGATTCGCCCATAGCGCTCTTGTGGTTGGAACGTCTGGACTACCGCGTAGGCGAGAAGCGCCAGGGCTCCAACCAGGACCAAGAGCACCGGTCCGTCCGCCCGACGCCACCGCCAGACCGCATAGGTTCCTCCCAGCTCACCCAGCACCGCCGCCACGAAGATGACTGCCGTCTTGAGCACGTCCATTTCTCCGCTCCTTCGACGAATCCGGTCGCGTCCGCGCAAGTGGTGTACGAGGCCACCGCCTCCATCCCGTCCTGATCGTCAGCCTGCCGCCATGAGCTCGGGCATCACCTCCTCCCGCTCCCCGCAGGCCACCCTCACCCTCGCCCGGGCCAGGGACCCGGGGCTCAGGTAGCGGCGGGCCACCTGCCGCTCCTCGTCCTGGCGGGCGAGCACCATCCCCACGAGGCGGACCGCGGAGGCCCGGTCGGGGAAGATCCCCACCACGTCGGTACGGCGGCGGACCTCGCGGCACGTCCGCTCCTGTGGGCCCCGGACCAGATCTGGCGCCAGTGCTCGGTGGGGAAGGCGGCGAAGGCGGTGGCCTCGGGCCCCGCCTCCCCGAGGAGGGCGGCGGCCTTCGGGACCTTGGCCAGGAGGTTCCGCAGGAAGCGGGTCCGCACCGCTTGGAGGAAGCCCCGGGAGCGTTGCCGCGGCCTCCTCCCGCAGGCCCGGGTGGGCGTCGGAGCTTGCGAGCTCCACCCCGGAGAGCCCCCTCGAGAGGAGGTCCCGGAGGAAGGCGGCGCGTCCCGCCCCGTCCTCGGTGGTCACCAGGTCCAGGCCCAGGACCTCCTTCCGGCCGTCACACCCGTGGCCATCACGCAGGCTGCGTTCACCACCCTCCCCGCCTCCCGGACCTCCTCGTCGAGCTCCCCGGCGAGCTCGGAGACCTGAGAGCGGGAGATGCCCCGGGTCCCGAGGGCCCGGACCAGGCCCTCGACCTTTCGGTGGACACGCCTCGGACGTAAGCACTCCGCGACCACCTGGTGGAGGGCCCGCTCGGAGCGCCGGCGGGGGTCGAGCAGCCAGGAGGGGAAGTAGCTTCCCCGGCGGAGCTTGGGGATCCCGAGGTCGATCGTGTCGGCCCGGGTGTCCCAGCGGCGCTCCCGGTAGCCGCCGGCGCCGGTTCGCCCGCTCCCCCGAGCGTCCCCGTAGGCCGCCCCGCGGGACCCGCGTCGGCCTCCGCCGACATCAAAGCCCGGACGAAGGTGCGGACCATCTCCCGCAGCAGGTCCGTATCGGCCTCCTCGAGCTGCTTGCGGAGCCACTTGAGAGGGTGTCGATGCCCCGCAGGCACCGGAGCCGGGCGACGGGTCCTGCAAGCGGTGGGAGCTTCGCGGCCACCTCGATCTCAGCGTCGATGGCCCGCAGCTGGCTCCGCCGCGTGTCCAGGGCGGCGAGATAGTGGCGGAAGGCGGCCTCGGTGGCGGGCTCGTCGAAGTGCTGGCCGCGAACCCACAGGTCTCGGATCGCCTCCTCCTCGAGCGTGGGGACGCGGATCGGAGTGAGCTCGCCGGCCCGATGCAAACCGCACGAGGTTGCGGGCGTCCAGGCGGTCCGTCTTGACCCGGCGGCCGGCCCTTCGCGGGATGAGCGCGGGGGCGATGACGTCGCAGCGCACACCGAGGGAGGCCAGCTGACGGTGGGTGTCGTAGCCGGTGGGGCCGGC
>DATLZQ010000029.1:0-6175 GCA_035573915.1 Actinomycetota bacterium
GGCCCCTGGGCGAGCGGGCCCGCCGCGGGGCGGCCAGGGCCCTGGCCTCCCCCTCGGGGAGCTCCCTGCCCTCGGCGTCCCAGGCCCGGCCGCAGGCCGTGCACCGCCGGGCGCCGCCCCGGGCCGCCACCACCAGGCCCTGGCAGGCCGGACACGGCTCGGGGAGCGGCGTCTGGTTGACCGAGAAGCGGCACTCCGGGTACCGGCTGCAGGAGTAGAAGGGCCCGTAGCGGCCCCGGCGCTCCACGAGCTCCCCCTCCCGGCACTCGGGGCAGGCGATGCCCGTCCCCCGCCGCTCCCGCCGCACGTAGCGGCACTCCGGGTAGCCCGAGCAGCCCACGAAGGGGCCGTAGCGCCCCACCCGCCGCTGGAGGGGGCGGCCGCACTCGGGGCACGCTTCGTCCAGCAGCTCCGGCTCCGGCCGCTCCTCCCCCGAGACCTCCCGGGTGTAGGTGCACTCCGGGTAGTTCCGGCACCCCACGAACCGCCCGTACCGTCCCAGCCGGACCACCAGGCGCCCCGGGGCCCGCCCCTCCTCCGGACAGCGGGGGCAGAGCTCGTCCAGCTCCTCCTCGGGCGGCTCCATCTCGTCCTCGGCCACCTTGAGATCCCGCCGGAACGGCTCGTAGAACTCGTTGAGGACGCTCAGCCAGCTGGCCCGGCCCTCGGCGATCCGGTCGAGCTCCTCCTCCATCCGAGCCGTGAACCCCACGTCGAAGACGTCCGGGAAGAACTCCACGAGGAGGTCGGTCACCACGACCCCGATGTCCTCGGGGTAGAACCGGCGGTCCTCCAGGCGCACGTAGCCCCGGTCCAGCAGGGTAGAGATGGTGGGGGCGTAGGTGGAGGGCCGCCCGATGCCGTGCTCCTCCAGGGCCTTGACCAGGGTGGCCTCGGTGTAGCGGGGCGGGGGCTGGGTGAAGTGCTGTTCGGGCAGGAGGTCGAGGAGCCGCAGGACCTGGCCGGCGGTGAGCTCCGGCAGCAGAGCCTCGGCCTCCTCCTCGCCGTCGTCCCGCCCCTCCCAGTACACCCGGCGGAAGCCGTCGAACACGAGCACCTGACCGGTGGCCCGGAGGAGGTAGCGAGGGCCCTCCCGCGGCAGGGCCTCCACGTCCACCGAGGTCTGGTCGAACCGGGCCTCGGTCATCTGGGAGGCCACGGCCCGCTGCCAGATGAGCCGGTACAGCCGGGCGTGGTCCCGCTCCAGCACCCGCTCCAGGTCGTCGGGGAGGCGGCGGGCACTGGTGGGCCGGATGGCCTCGTGGGCCTCCTGGGCCCCCCGGGCCCGGGTCCGGTACCGGCGGGGGCGGGGGAGCGCGTAGTCCGGCCCGAACTGGGCCCGGACCACCTCGGCCAGCTCCCGCAGGGCCGGCTCGGCCACGTTCACCGAGTCGGTCCGCATGTAGGTGATGAGGCCCACCTGCCCCTCGCCCGGGACCTCCACCCCCTCGTAGAGGCGCTGGGCGAGCTGCATGGTCTTCCGGGCCGAGAACCCGAGCTTGCGGGCGGCCTCCTGCTGGAGGGTGGAGGTGGTGAAGGGGGGCGGCGGGGTCCGCCTGACCTCCCGGCGCCGGACCTCGGCCACCCGGTAGGCGGCCGCCCGCAGCCGGTCGGCGTGCTCCCTGGTCTCCGCCTCCGTCCGGAGCACCAGGCCCTTCTTCTCCGGCGAGGGGGCGAGCTTTTCCTCCCCCACCTGGACCAGCCGGGCGACGAAGGCCAGCTCCTCCCCGTCCGGGGTGAGCCGGGCCCCGATGGTCCAGTACTCCTGGGGGACGAAGTTCTGGATCTCCCGCTCCCGGTCCACGATGAGCCGCAGGGCCACGGACTGGACCCGGCCCGCGGACAGGGCCCGCCGCAGCCGCCGGGACAGAAGCGGCGAGAGCTCGTAGCCCACGATCCGGTCCAGGATCCGCCGGGCCTGCTGGGCGCTCACCAGGTGCAGGTCGATGCGGCGGGGGTGGCGGAAGGCCTCCTGGACGGCGTCCCTGGTGATCTCGGTGAACGTGACCCGGTTGACCCGCTCGGGGTCGGCCCCGATGGCCTGGGTGATGTGCCAGGCGATGGCCTCCCCCTCCCGGTCGAAGTCGGTGGCTAGCCACAGCCCGGCCGATCGCCGGAAGGCCCGCTTGAGCTCCTCCACCACCTGCTTCTTTTGGGGGATCAGGACGTACTCCGGCTGGAAGCTGTCGTGCGTGTTGACCCCGAAGCGGTCCTCCGGGAGGTCCCTGACGTGGCCCTTGCTGGCGGCCACCCGGAACTCGGGACCCAGGTATCGCTCCAGGGTCTTCGCCTTGGTGGGCGACTCCACCACCACCAGCTGCTTCGCCATCGTCCCTCTCTCGTCTCCTCGGCCGGTCGGGGCCGGGTCCCTGGGACGGGGCCCCCCGGACCGTCGCATCACTGTACGGCACGGGGCCGACGGGCCGGGGAGGGAAACTCCGGCCCCGGGGGAACATGTTCCCCGACCCCGCCCTCGCCTGTCAGGACGGGCCCCGCCCCTTCCCAGGTTGACATAACGCAGCGGCGGCCGCCCGGGCTCACGTGCGGACGTACCCACCGGAACCCGGTACGCTCGGGGGCCTATGGAGCGGCTCATCCAGCTGTTCATCGAGGACTACGGCTACCTGGCCGTGTTCGTCCTCATGGTCCTGGAGTCCGCCTGCATCCCCATCCCCTCCGAGGTGACCATGCTCTTCGGGGGGGCCGCGGCCAACGCCGCCTTCGCCGCCACGCTGCCGGGCGACCCCGCCCCCCTGGACTTCCTCCTGGTGGGGCTCGTGGGCACCCTGGGCAACGTGGTGGGGTCCTGGATCGCGTACTGGGTGGGGCTCCGTGGTCGACGGCCGCTGGTCGAGCGGTGGGGCCGCTACCTCCTGGTCCGGCCCCACGAGCTGGACCGGGCCGAGGCCTGGTTCGCCCGCCACGGCCACGCCGCCGTCTTCGTCTCGCGCCTGCTCCCGGTGGTCCGGACCTTCATCAGCCTCCCTGCCGGCGTGGCCGAGATGCCCTTCGGGAAGTTCACGCTCTACACCTTCGTGGGCTGCCTGCCTTGGACCTTCGCCCTGGCCGGGGTGGGGTACGCGCTGGGGAGCCAGTGGCACCTGGTGGAGCGGTTCTTCCGGCCCCTGGCGTACGCGGTGGCGGCCGTCCTGGCCCTGGCCGTGGCCTGGTGGTTCCTGCGGCGGTGGCGCGAGCAGCGGGCCCAGGCCCCGGCGGGGACGGGGGACCGGACGGGGACCCGACGGTGACGGCCTCGGGCCGACGGGAACGGTCCTCCACGGGGAGCTGACCGCCTCGGGGCCACTCACCCCACCTGGGCCACAATGGGTCCGTGAAGGTCGGGCACCGACCGCGAGCCGCCCTGCCCCCGGGCCCCCGGGGAGGCCCGTTCGGCCCGCTGGGGCGGCTCCGTCGCGACCCCCTCCGGCTCTTCCTCGAGCTCCGGGACCGGTACGGGGACGTGGCGTACTTCCGGGTCGGGCCCTACCCCGTCTACCTCCTCTCCCACCCCGACCTGGTCCGGGAGGTCCTGGTCGTTCGCCACCAGGCCTTCATGAAGAGCCAGGTCCTCCAGGAGGCCAAGCGGGTCCTGGGCGAGGGGCTCCTCACCAGCGAGGGCGAGTTCCACCGCCGCCAGCGTCGGCTGCTCAACCCCCTCTTCCACCACGACCGGGTGGCCGCCTACGTGCCGGCCATGGCGGAGGCGGGGGCCAGGCTGCGGGAGCGGTGGCGGGACGGGCAGGCCGTGGACGTCCACCGGGAGATGGGGCGGCTGACCCTGGCCGTCGTGGCCAGGACCCTGTTCGGGGCCGACGTGGAGGAGGTCGTCGCGGGCCGGGTGGCCTGGGCCCTCCAGGCCGCCTTCGACGTGTACGAGCGGTTCCTCTCCCCCTACGCCCGCTACCTCGAACGCCTCCCCCTGCCGAGCAACCGACGGTTCGAGGCGGCCCGCCGGGCCCTGGACGAGGTGGTGTACGGCCTGATCCGGGAGCGGCGCGCGGAGGGGGGCGTCGACCTGCTCTCGCTCCTGCTGGCCGCCCGGGACGAGGAGGGGGGAGGGGGCATGCCGGACCGTCAGGTCCGCGACGAGGCCATGACCCTGTTCCTGGCCGGCCACGAGACGATCTCCCTGGCCCTCACCTGGGCCTGGTACCTGCTCTCGGGCAACCCGGAGGCCGAGGCGCGGCTCCACGAGGAGGTGGACCGGGTCCTCGGAGACCGGCTTCCCGAGGCCTCGGACCTCCCGGCCCTGGCCTACACCCGCCGGGTCCTGGCTGAGGCCATGCGGCTGTACCCGCCGGCCTGGGCCATGGGCCGGCGGGTACTCGAGGACATGGAGCTCGGAGGCTACGTGGTGCCCCGGGGAACGACCGTGGTGATGAGCCAGTACCTCATCCATCGCGACCCCCGGTGGTGGCCGGACCCCGAGCGCTTCGACCCCGATAGGTGGCTCCAGGACGCCCCGGACCGGCCCCGGTTCGTCTACTTCCCCTTCGGGGGCGGGCCGAGGATGTGCATCGGGGAGGATTTCGCCTGGACTGAAGGGGTGGTCCTGCTGGCCGTCCTGGCCCGCCGGTGGCGGCTCCGCCTGGTCCCGGGGCACCCGGTGGCCCTGGCCCCCCGCATCACGCTCCGTCCCCGGTACGGGATGCGGATGACGCTCGAGGCCCGGCGCGGGTAGGGCGCGGCTCTCTGAGGCGCGGCTTCCGCGGGCGGCCGGACCCCGGTCAGAGCCCGATCTCGGAGGCCACCTCCTGGAGGCCCTCGATCCCCAGGGCGATGAACTGGTCGAGGGGCAGGCCCAGGGCCGTCTCGGCCATGGCGATCTCCTCCCGGTTCACGCCGGGGGCGAAGGCCCGCTCCTTGAGCTTCTTCCGCACGGAGGACACCTTCATCCCCGCCGAGCCCTCCGGGCGCACCAGGGCCGCCGCCACGAGGAGGCCGGCCAGGGCGTCGGCGGCCACGATGGCCTGGGACATCCGGTCGGTCCGGTACCGGGGGTGGGCGTGGGCGATGACCGCGTTGACCACCCGTTCGTCCACCCCGGCCTCCCGTAGCCACTCCGCGGCGAGGAACCCGTGCCGCCCCGGGTCCTCCGGGCTCTGCCCCTCGGCCGTCTGGTCCTGGTCCAGGTCGTGGAAGAGCCCCGCCAGGGCCCACAGGTGCTCGTCCTCCCCGAAGTGCCGGCCCAGCCGGCGCATGACCCCCTCCACGCTCACCAGGTGGCGGTAGGTGGTCTCCTTCTCGGTCCGCTCCCGGGCGAAGGCCCTGGCCGCCTGGATGTCCACGGTCCCGGCCATGCTACCCGAACCTAGAATCGCTCCCATGGCCGTGACCGGGCTCAAGCGGGTCGTCGTGGGGCGGGCCCTGGCCACCCACAAGCTGGAGCACCAGCTCCTGCCCAAGTACCTGGCCCTGCCGGTCTTCTCCTCCGACCCGCTCTCCTCCAACGCCTACGCCACCGAGGAGATGATGCTGGTCCTGGCCACGGCGGGGGTGGCGGCCTTCTCGCTCATGGTGCCCATCGGGTTCGCCATCGCCATCCTGCTGGCCATCGTGGTCACCTCCTACCGGCAGACGGTCCGGGCCTACCCTCGGGGCGGGGGCTCCTACATCGTCTCCCGGGAGAACCTGGGAACCGTCCCCGGCCTGGTGGCGGCCGCGGCCATCCTCACGGACTACGTGATGACCGTGGCCGTGAGCGTGACGGCCGGGACCATCGCCGTGACCTCGGCCTTCCCCTCCCTGGCCCCCCACAAAGTGGCCATCGCCCTGGGGTTCGTGAGCCTGGTCACCCTGGCCAACCTGCGCGGGGTCAAGGAGGCCGGGCAGCTGTTCGCCGTCCCCACCTACGGGTTCGCGGCCATGGTCTACCTGACCCTGCTCGCCGGGTTCCTCCGCTGTCTGGGCGGCTGCCCGGTGGCCGAGACGGCCGCGGTCCCGCTGGAGCCCATGGCCCCCCTCTCCCTGTTCCTCATCCTCCGGGCGTTCGCCTCGGGGTCCACCGCCCTGACGGGGGTGGAGGCCATCGCCGACGGCGTCCAGGCCTTCCGGCGCCCCCAGTCCCGCAACGCCGCCACCACCCTGGCCATCATGGGGGCCATGAGCATCACCATGTTCCTCGGGATCACCTTCCTCGCCCGGATGCTCCACGTCCGGACCAACGAGGAGATCG
>DATLZQ010000030.1:0-17886 GCA_035573915.1 Actinomycetota bacterium
CAGGGTCTCGGCGTGGCGTCCCTCGGAGGCCCACCCCATGGCTCCGTCCCGGTCGTGGTGGGCGACCACCGTCAGGTACCGGTGGCCCTTGCGGTAGCTCACCTCGTCCACCCCGATGCGGAACAGCCCGTCCAGACGGGCCGCGTCGAGGTGATCGGCGACCACGCCGACGACGGCCCGTGCGACCGAGGCCCAGCACCCGCAGCAGCCGGGCCACGGTGGACTTGTCCATCCGTTGGGGGCAGAAGGCGACCAGGTCCTCCAGGTCGCGGCTCAGGGGGGCGCCGGGGCGCCCACGGCTCGGTACGGACCCGGCCGCACCGACCGCAGTGAAGCCCACGGATCTCGGCCTGGGGCGGGAAGCGACCCTTGACACCATCCAGGGGCTCTTGCCGCCGCTGCCACAAGTGCGGTCGCCTCCGGGCCGCGGGTCGGCAGGAGACTCGGGGGCTGAGTGTGTCCGGGTTCGTGTCCGGGTTTCGGGCGGAAAGGCCGGGGAGGCGGCGGATCGCGGCCCCCCTATCTCCTCACCCCACGCACCTTTGACGAGGTGGGAGCCCCACCGTAAGCTCCCTCCCGGGCACCCGATTGCGGATTCAACCGAGAGCGAGGGGCGCAGGGATGGGCAGGCGCGTCTTGATCATGGGCGCGGCGGGCCGCGACTTCCACAACTTCAACGTGGTCTACCGCGACGACCCCGACACGGAAGTGGTGGCCTTCACCGCCACCCAGATCCCCTTCATCGAGAACCGGCGGTACCCGCCCGAGCTGGCCGGGCCCCGCTACCCCGAGGGCATCCCCATCTACCTCGAGGACGAGCTCCCCCGGCTGGTCCGGGACCTGCAGGTGGACGAGGTGGTCTTCGCCTACTCGGACGTCTCCCACGAGTACGTCATGCACCGGGCCAGCACGGCCCTGGCGGCGGGGGCCTCCTTCACGCTCCTCGGGCCCAAGGCCACCATGCTCGAGGCCGAGGTCCCCGTGGTGGCGGTGTGCGCCGTGCGGACGGGGGCGGGGAAGAGCCAGACCACCCGGCGGGTGGTCCGAACGCTCCGGGAGCGCGGGAAGACCGCCGTGGTGGTCCGCCACCCCATGCCCTACGGGGACCTCTCGGCCCAGCGGGTCCAGCGGTTCGCCACCTTCGAGGACCTGGACCGGGCCCGCGTGACCGTCGAGGAGCGGGAGGAGTACGAGCCCCACCTGCGCCACGGGACCGTGGTGTACGCGGGGGTGGACTACGCCGAGGTCCTGGCGCGGGCCCAGAAGGAGTGCGACGTCCTCGTCTGGGACGGGGGCAACAACGACTACCCGTTCGTCCGCCCCACCGTCCACCTGGTGGTGGCCGACCCCCTGCGGGCGGGGCACGAGCTCACCTACCACCCCGGGGAGACCAACCTCCGGATGGCCCACGCCGTCGTCATCAACAAGTGCGACACGGCCACCCCCGAGCAGGTGGAGGCCGTGGAGCGCTCGATCCGGGCGGTGAACCCCAGCGCCCTCGTCATCCGGGCCCGGAGCCCGGTCCGGGTGGAGGGGGGAGATTCCCTCCAGGGGCGGCGGGTGCTGGTCATCGAGGACGGCCCCACGCTCACCCACGGGGAGATGACCTTCGGGGCCGGGGTGGTGGCGGCCCGGCGCCTGGGGGCGGCCGAGGTCGTGGACCCCCGTCCCTACGCCGTGGGCTCCCTCCGGGACGTCTACGCCCGCTACCCGGTGGGGCCGGTTCTCCCGGCCATGGGGTACTCCCCGACCCAGCTCCGGGAGCTGGAGGAGACGGTCAACCACACCCCGGCCGACGCCGTGGTCATCGCCACCCCCGTCGACCTCCGCTCGCTCATCCGCATCGACCGGCCGGCGGTACGGGTCTTCTACGACCTGGAGGAAGTGGAGGGCTCGCCCACCGTGGCCGACGCCCTCCGGACGGTCCTGGACTGAGCCATGGTGGGAGCCGTGGAGCGCGTGGTGGTGGCCCTAGGGGGAAACGCCCTCCTGGAGAAGGGAGCGGAGGAGACGGCCGAGGCGATGTGGCGGTCCGCCCGGTTCGCCGCCGAGGTGGTGGCCGACATCGCCGGGCTCGGGTACGAGGTGGTGGTGACCCACGGCAACGGCCCCCAGGTGGGCCGGATCCTCCTCCAGAACGAGCTGGCGAAGGACGCCGTCCCGCCCATGCCCCTGGACGTCTGCGGGGCCGAGAGCCAGGGGCAGATCGGCTACTTCCTCCAGGTCACGGTGGGTGACGTCTTCTACGAACGGGGGATGGAGCGGCCGGTGGTCACCATCCTCACCCTGACCCGGGTCCCCCGAGACGACCCGGCCTTCGCGGACCCCACCAAGCCGGTGGGGCCCTTCTACGACGACGCCGAGGCCCGCCGGCTGGCCGGGGAACGGGGGTGGCGGATGGCTCCGGACCCCGCCGGCCGGGGGTGGCGGCGGGTGGTCCCGTCCCCCCGGCCCTACTCCATCGTGGAGGCCCCCGTGATCCGCCAGGTGGTGGCCACGGGCGCCATCGTCATCTGCGCGGGTGGGGGAGGGGTCCCGGTGGTGGAGGAGGGCCCCCGGCTGGTCGGAGTGGAGGGGGTGGTGGACAAGGACCTGGCCGCGGCCATCCTGGCAAGGGACGTGGAGGCCGACACCCTGCTCATCCTCACCGACGTGGACGGGGTCTACGAGGACTTCGGGACCCCCGCCCAGCGCCTGCTCACCAGGCTCACCCCGGAGGAGGCCCGCCGCCGGCTCGAGGCGGGGGAGTTCGGGGTCGGGTCCATGGGGCCCAAGGTCGAGGCCGCCGCGCAGTTCGTGGAGGGAGGGGGCAAGCGAGCGGTCATCGCCGCCCTCCGGGACGGGGCCCGGGCCGTGGGAGGGCGGGCCGGCACCCTGATCGCCCACTGAGCCGGCCCGCCGGGCCCGTACCCTGAGCGCGCCGGAGGGCGGGCCGGGCCCCGTTCGTCCACCGAGCACCCCCTCGGGAGTACGCTCCGCCCGTGAGGCTGCGGGCGGTGACCTACAACGTCCAGTCGTTCCGGGCCGGCGTGGAGGCCCTCCGCGACGTCCTCGAGCCCCTGGAGGCGGACGTGGTGCTCCTCCAAGAGTGCCGGTCCCGGCGGGCGGCGGAGGGCCTGGCCCGCCTGCTCGGGATGGACGCGGTCACCAGCCACCGGTGGCTCCGCCGCCCCCGCAACGGGGTCCTGTTCCGCCCGCCATGGCGGCTGGCGTCGGTGCAGGTGCGGGACCTCCCGAGGACGGGGCGGGCCCTGCGGCGGGGGTTCATCGTGGCCCACCTCCGCCGGCTGGGGGCGCGGGTGGCGGCCGTCTCCGTCCACCTGGGGCTGGTCGGGGCGGAGCGGGCCCTCCACGCCCGTGAGCTCACCGACTTCCTGGCCTCGGTGGAGGGGCCGGTGGTGGTGGGGATGGACGCCAACGAGCCGCCGGAGGGCCCCGCCGTCCGCTGGCTCGCGCAGCGCTACTTCGACGCCTTCGCCGTGGCGGGGGGCGCGGGCGGGGAGACCTTTCCGGCCTCGGCTCCCACGGCCCGCATCGACTACCTGTTCGTGAGCGACGGCGTCCGCGTCCTCTCCGCACGGACCGTGGAGGAGCCCTCCGTGCTGCGGGCCTCCGACCACCGACCGGTCCTGGCCGACCTGGAGCTGGAGCCGTCCGCCGGGCCCCCCTGAGGGGGCGGGCGCCGGGGGGCGGGAGGGGGCCCGGCCGATCGGAGGAGGCGCCGGGAGCGCGTCAGGCGAGACGGAGCTTGCGCCTCGCCGCGGCCACGACCAGCTCAGCCGCCCCCTCCAGGCCCAGCCGGGAGGTGTTCACCACGAGGTCGTAGAGGAGGGGGTCCCGGATGTCGACGCCGTAGTAACGCCGGACGTAGGCGGCCCGCTCCGCGTCCACGCTCCGGCAGCGCTGCCGGGCCTCCCGTTCGTCGAGCCCCTCGTGGTCCATAACCCGCCGGACCCGGTCCTTGGGGTCGGCAACCAGGGCCACGTGGAAGGCGTCGGGACGGTCCCCGAGCGCGGCCTGCCCGCCGCGGCCCAGGATCACGTAGCCCCCGGCGTCGGCCAGGGACTCGATGACCGTGCGGGTGGCCTCGGCCAGGGCCCGGTCGTCGAGCAGCCCCGGGGCCAGCTGGGGGAGCGGGGCTCCGACGAACGGCGGGGAGGCGGAGGCCAGCGCCAGCCCCACCTCCTCGATGAGTGCGGGGACCCGCTCGTCACGGCTGCGGGCCACCTCCGGGTCCATCCCGATTCGGCGGGCGGCCTCCTCCACGAGCTCCCGGTCCACGGCCCGGAACCCCAGGGCCCGGGCCACCGCCGCCGCCACGTGCCGGCCGCCCGCCCCGTACTGGCGGGAGATGGTCACCACGGCCACCCGGGGGCTCCGGGGTCAGTGCCGTCGAGAGTGGGTGCGGAACAGCTGGGCCAGGACGAATAGGCCGAACAGCCCGGCCGCCCCTACCAGGAGGACCAGGAGGGCCAGGAACGTCCACTCGAGCACCCCGAAGGCCGAGAGCACGGCGTGGTTTCCTCTCTCCAGGTCGGCAGCTAGTGTATACGCGGTAACGGGTCGCCCCGTCCTCGGGTCGGAGTGGGAGGCACGGTGTTCTGGTTCCTCATGAAGCACGTCCTGCTGGGGCCCCTCCTCCGGCTCCTCTACCGCCCCAGGGTCCGGGGCCTCGAACACGTGCCCCGGGAGGGCGGGGCTATCCTCGCCGCCAACCACCTCTCGTTCCTGGACGACCTCCTGCTCCCGCTGGTCGTCCCCCGGAAGGTGGTGTTCCTGGCCAAGGCGGAGTACTTCGACCGCTGGTACCTGCGGTGGTTCTTCAAGGGGGCCAACGTCATCCCGGTCCGCCGCGCCAGCCGCTCCGCGGCCGAGGACGCCTTGCGGACGGCGGTGCGGGCCCTCCGACAGGGCCAGCTGGTGGGGATCTTCCCCGAGGGCACCCGGTCGCCCGACGGTCGCCTGTACCGGGGCCGGACCGGGGTGGCACGCATGGCCCTTGAGGCCAGGGTCCCGGTGGTCCCCGTGGGGATCGTGGGGACCTTCGAGGCCCTCCCTTACGACCGCAAGGTGCCCCGCCCCCGGCGGGTGGAGATCCGTTTCGGCTGGCCCCTCTCCTTCGAGCGGTTCTGGGGCCGGGCGGACGACCGGTTCGCCCTCCGGTCCGCGACCGACGAGGTCATGTACGAGATCATGCGGCTCACGGGCCAGGAGTACGTGGACGAGTACGCCTCGTCGGTCAAGGAGCGCCTGGCCGCCGCCTCCGGGGCGGAGGGCGGCCCGGCGCCTCCGCCGTCCGCTTCGAAGGAAGGCCCGGCGCCCCCGAGTTCCGAGGCGCCGGGCGGGTCCGGGCCGCGCGAGGCGCCCGTCCAGGGCGAGTCCCCGCAGGTGACCGCTTGAGTGCTGTACGCGCTGATCTCCCAGTTCGTCCGAGCGTCTGAAGCCCCTGGCGCCGCTTTCGGCTGACCCTCTGGGCCGTATGGTGCGGGGTGGACGACTACGATCCCGAGCCCGTGGACACGGTCGTGTGCCGGTGATCTTTGTCGACGAACGTGAGGCGCTCCGGTAGCTACTCCGTCCTATTCCGTCACGACGAGAGGCCGTACTCGTTCGTCGACGCGGCGTCTTTCGCGCTCATGCGGCAGGCGAGGATCACCAAGGCCCTTGCCTTCGACGGCGACTTCGCCGAGGCGGGGTTTCGGGAGCTCCGTCTGCCGCGCTGACCTCACGGCCTGCCCACGGGGGCAGGCGGGAGGCTCCCTCTCTGGATGGAGCGCTGTTGACTGCCGCGCTGGACCCACCGAGCCCCGCACACGGTGCAGAAGGCCCGCCGCTGCCGGCTCACGATGACGACGATCCTGGCGGACTGACAGACGGGACAGCGAACCATCGGCTCCTCCCTGCCGCCGAGGTCCGGGTGGGCGGCGCCCGGCTTGTACCCAGCTCGCCCTCGGGCCAAACCCCCGGCCCGGACGGCAGCTTGGTACCGTGGAGGTTCGAGCGGGAGGAGGAGCCATGACGAACCGAAGGGTCCGCCTGGGCATCCTGTGCGGGGGCGGTCCCGCCCCGGGGATCAACTCGGTCATCTCGGCCGCCACCATCGAGGCCATCAACTCGGGGTGGGAGGTGGTCGGGATCCTCGACGGGTTCCAGCACCTGATCGAGGGGTCCACCGAGCACGTCCGGCCCCTTTCCATCGAGGACGTGTCCCGCATCCACGTGCTGGGGGGCTCCATCCTCTACACCTCCCGGGCCAACCCCACCGTCCGCGACGAGAAGGCCCCCGACCCCGAGTGGCGGATGCGCAACACGGTGCGGGCCCTGGAACAGCTCGGGATCGACGCCCTGGTCACGATCGGCGGCGACGACACGGCCTTCTCCGCCCAGCGGGTGGCGGAGGCGGCCGGGGGTCGCATCAGGGTGGCCCACGTCCCCAAGACCATCGACAACGACCTGCCCCTTCCCGGGGGGATGCCCACCTTCGGCTTCGAGACGGCCAGGAGCGTCGGGGTGGAGATCGTGAAGAACCTCATGACCGACGCCATGACCACCAGGCGGTGGTTCTTCGTGGTGGCCATGGGGCGGTCCGCCGGCCACCTGGCCCTGGGGATCGCCAAGGCCGCGGGGGCCACGCTGGCCGTCATCGCCGAGGAGTTCCCCCGGGACCGGCCGGTGCGGCTGGACCACCTGGTGGACGTCCTCGAGACCGCCATCCTCAAGCGGATCTCCCACGGGCGGCCGTTCGGGGTGGCCGTGCTGGCCGAGGGCCTGGCCCTGCGCCTGGCGGAGGAGGACCTCCAGGCCGCCCTCCCCAACCTGGAGCGGGACGAGCACGGCCACATCCGCCTGGGGGAGCTCCACCTCCACCGCCTGCTCACCGACCTGGTCCGGGAGCGGTTCCGCCGCCGGGGCCAGAAGGTGACGATCACGGCCAAGAACATCGGCTACGAGCTCCGGTGCGCCCCCCCCATCCCCTTCGACATCGCCTACACCAGGGACCTGGGCTACGGGGCCATCGACTACCTGCGCACGCTCTTCCGGGAGGGGCGGACGGGCGGGGCCATGATCACCATCCAGGAGGACCACATGGTCCCCCTGCCGTTCGGCTCGTTCACCGACCCGGCCACCGGGCGGCCCCGGGTCCGCGAGGTGAACGTCCAGAGCGGGACCTACCGGGTGGCCACGGAGTACATGATCCGCCTGGAGCAGGAGGACCTGGACGACCCGGAGCGGCTGCGGGCCGTCGCCCAGGCCGCGGGGATGACCCCCGAGGCCTTCCGGGAGCGCTATGGCTACGTGGTGGCCGAACGGGCCGCCGCCCTGGGCGATCGGCGGGCCGCGGCCAGCTGAGCTCCGGACCTGGCCGAGCCCCGGACCCCGCTTGAGCTCCCCGGGCTCAGGGCCCGCCCCTGGGCCGGGCCTCGTAGCCCGCGGCCTCGAGGGACCCGGCCCCGCCCCACCCCCAGAGCATGACCGCCGGACGGTCCGAGGTGTTGCGGAAGCCGTGCCACTCCCCGGGCGGGATGAAGAGGACATCCCCTGCCTCCAGAGGGAACTCCTCGTCGCCGGCCAGGCCGACCCCCCGCCCCTCCAGGAGGACCGGGAACTCCTCGGCGGCCCTGTGGCGGTGGCGCTCGTGGGCGGCGCCGGGGGGGAAGACGGTCCGGCCGAGGAGGAGGCGCCGGGCCCCGGCCGACCGCTCGTCCACGAGGAACTGGACCTCCATGTTGAGCCATCCCTCCTCGGCCCGGAGCCCCGGGACCAGGGGCACGCTCGAGAGGTTCACCCGGTACGGACGGCCACCCACGGCTCCTCCTCTGGCGGGGCGACAGCGGCCCCGATTTTGACCGAGGCCCCGGTCGTGGGGCAAGATAGCCGCCCCCGGCTCCGGCCGGGGGCGGTGTTGACCCGGCCATGCGTACGCAGGACCTGCCCTCGGTCGGATGGGTGGGGACGGGCCGGATGGGCTCGGCCCTCTGCCGCCGCCTGCTCGCGGCCGGCTACGACCTGGCGGTGTTCAACCGGACCCGGGCCAAAGCCGAGGCCCTGGGGGCCCTGGGGGCGCAGGTCGTGGACCGCCCTGCGGACCTGGCCGGCCGCCCGGTCGTGTTCACCTCGGTGATGGGGCCGGAGGACCTGCTGGAGGTCACCGCGGGCCCCGGCGGGGTGCTGACCGGCCCCGCCGTTCCCCGGGTGCTCATCGACCTCTCCACGGTGTCCCTGGAGGTCTCGGCGCAGGTGAGGACGAGGGCCGGGGCCATGGGGACGGCCTTCCTGGCCGCCCCGGTGAGCGGGAACCCCAAGGTGGCGGAGGCGGGGAGGCTCTCCATGGTGGTGTCCGGGCCCCGCCAGGCCTTCGACGAGGTCCGGCCCCTCCTCGAGCGGCTGGTGGGCTCCGTCACCTACGCCGGGGAGAGGGAGGTGGCCCGGCTCATCAAGATCTGCCACCAGCTGTTCCTGGCCGTGGTCACCCAGTCCCTGGCCGAGGTCACGGTGCTGGCCCAGCGCGGGGGCGTGCCCAGGAGCACGTTCCTGGAGTTCCTCAACCGGAGCGTGGTGGGCTCCACCTTTACCCGGTACAAGACCCCGGCCTTCGTCAACTTGGACCTGACCCCCACGGCCACCGTGGAGGTCCTCCTCAAGGACCTCGAGATCGGCCTGGAGACCGGACGGGAGCTCGGGGTCCCCCTCCCCACGGCGGCCGTGGTGCGGGAGCTCACGAAGGCCCTCCTGGCCACGGGGTTCGCCGGGAGGGACTTCGGGGCCCTGCTCGAGCTCCAGGCGCGCTGCTCAGGGCTGGGGCTCGAGCCGGAGGGGGTCGAGGTCTCCGACGGGCTGGAACCCGACGAGCTGGCCCGGGCGGCCGGCCTCGGGGGGAGCCCGGGCCGGCGGGCCTGAGGGGGGCCTTCTCCCGTGCGGTCCTGAGGGACCCTCGCCCCTCGGGGCCTCGGCCCGGACGGTCCACCGGGCGGCCGTCCTATACTGTCGGCCCTGGTGGCCAGGCCCATCGACCTCCGCTCGGACACCGTGACCCGGCCCAGCCCCGCCATGCGGCGGGCCATGGCCGAGGCCGAGGTGGGCGACGACTGGTTCGGCGACGACCCCACCGTGAACCGCCTCCAGGAGCGGTGCGCGGAGCTCACCGGGAAGGAGGCCGCCCTGTACGTGGCCACCGGGACCATGGCCAACCGCATCGCCGCCCACGTCCTGGTCCGGCCCGGCCACCTCGTGGTGTGCGAGGCTGCCTCCCACGTGGCCACGACGGAGGCGAGCTCGGCCGCGGTCCTCTCGGGCATCGCCTACCGGACGGTGGTCGCCCCCCGAGGGCAGCTCACGGCGGAGCTGGTGGCCGCGGCCCTGGAGCCCGACCCGTACGGGGTACGGGCCGTGGACCTGGTCTCGCTTGAGAACACCCACCAGGCGGGCGGGGGGACCGTCATGCCGGTGGAGGAGATGCGGGCCATCCGCAAGGTGGCGGACGACCATGGGGTGCCCGTGTACCTGGACGGGGCCCGGATCTTCAACGCCAGCGTGGCCAGCGGCACTCCGGTCCGGGCCTACGCCGACGAGGTCGTGGCCCTCATGTTCTGCCTCTCGAAGGGGCTGGGGGCCCCCATCGGCTCCGTGCTGTGCGGGCCGGCGGACCTCATCGAGGAGGCCCGACGGGTCCGGGTGGTCTTCGGGGGGGCCTGGCGCCAAGCGGGGGTCATGGCCGCCGCCGGCCTGGTGGCCCTGGAGGAGGGCCCTCCCCGCCTCCACGAGGACCACGAGAACGCCAGGCGGCTGGCGGAGAGGGTGGCCGAGGCCCTGCCGGGCTCCGTGGACCCGGGCGCCATCGAGACGAACATCGTGTTCGTGGACGTGGCGCCGCTCGGGCTCTCCCCGCTGGAGGCCGTGGAACGGCTCGCGGAGCACGGGGTCCTGGCCACCATAGTGGGGGGGCGGGTCCGGATGGTCACCCACCGGGACGTGACCGCCCGGGACGTGGAGGAGGCCGTGGCGGCCTGGCGGGCCCTGGCCGCGGAGGCCCGGGGGAGCCCGTGAGCCCCTTCCGGCGCCCCCCGCTGCCCGAGGAGGTGGCGGCCCGGATCCCTCCGGGCCAGCACCTGGTCAAGGGCTGGCCGGTCCTCCACGTGGGCCCCGTGCCGCCATTCGACGAGTCCACGTGGGACCTCCGGGTCTTCGGGCTGGTCGAGCGCCCCTTCGCCCTGACCTACCCCGAGCTCCGGTCCCTGGGCGCCGTGCGGGTCCGGGCCGATATGCACTGCGTGACCGGCTGGACCACGCTCGACAACGAGTGGGAGGGGGTCCCCTTCCGGGTCATCGCCGACCAGGCCCGCCCCAGGCCCGAGGCCCGCTGGGTCGTGGTCCACTGCGAGTACGGCTACACGGCCAACCTCTCGCTCCAGGCCCTGCTGGACGACGACGTCCTGCTGGCCTGGGGCCACAACGGCCAGCCCCTCACCCCCGAGCACGGGTTCCCCCTCCGGCTGGTGGTCCCCAAGCGCTACGGGTGGAAGAGCGCCAAGTGGGTGCGAAGGGTGGAGTTCACCGACCGCAACCAGCGCGGCTACTGGGAGGTCCGGGGCTACCACACCCACGCCGACCCCTGGCGGGAGGAGCGGTACTCCTACCAGGAGGGGCCGGGCTCCGAAGCCGAGCCCTGAGCTACCCGGGTCGGTCCCCGGGGAGGCCCGCCAGCCGGCGGAGGGTGGCGATGTTGCGGGCGTGGTCCTCGAGCCGCCCTGGGGTCTCCACCACGAGGGGGCAGCGGCGGACCGTGGGGTCGGCCAGGATGGCCCGGAATCCCGCCTCCCCGATGTGTCCCTCCCCGATGTGGGTGTGGCGGTCCAGCCGCCGCCCCCGGGGGAACTTGGAGTCGTTGGCGTGGACCAGCCGGACCCGGCGGGCCAGCCGGAGGGAGCGGAGCTCGTCGAAGGTCCGGGCCACGCCCTCCGGGTCGTCCAGGGGGTAGCCGGCGGCGAACAGGTGGCAGGTGTCAAGGCAGAGGCCCAGCCGGGGGTCCGAGCAGGCGGCCTCCAGGAGGTCCCGGGCTTCGGGGAGGGTGGCCGCCACCGTCCCCGCCCCGCCGGCGGTGAGCTCCACCAGGAGCCTGGTGCGCCGGGCGGCCTCTGCCACGGCCAGGAGCGAGGCGGCCGCCAGCTCCAGGGCCCGGCGCCGCTCGGTCCGGGCCCCGGCCGCCCCAGCGTGGACCACGACCCCCTCCGCCCCCACGGCCTCGGCCAGCTCCAGGGTGGCCCGGGCCAGCTCCACCGAGCGCCGGCGGAAGTCGGCGCTGGGAGAGGCCACGTTCACCATGTACGGCGCGTGGAAGAAGAGGGGGCCGATCCGGGCCTCCTGCCACCGACGGGCGAACTCCCGCGCCGCCTCCCGGGACACCCGCGGTGGCGCCCACCCCCTGGGGTTCGAGGCCCACACCTGGACGGCCTCCGCCCCGCAGGCCCGGGCCGCCTCGATGGCCCCGAGCAGCCCCCGGCCCCTGGTGGGGACGTGGGCCCCGATCCGCACGTCAGGCCCCCGCCGAAGCCGGTGGGCCGGGAGCGGTCCCGGCGGCCGGGGAGGCGGGGGCGGCGGTCACACGTAGATCGTGACCTCGTCCCCCCGCCGGACCATGGCCCCCGGCGGCGGGAACTGGAGCAGGACGACGCGGCCGCTGAAGTTCGACAGGCGCTCCACGCGGACCTCGAGCCCCAGCGACTCGAGGCGGTCCCTGGCCTCCCTTGTGTCCATCCCGACCACGTCGGGCATAGGGAAGGTCTGGGGGCCCAGGGACACCACCATGGTGACGGTGGCCCCCCGCCGCGCCAGTTCGCCTCCCGGCGGGACCGTCTCGATCACGAGACCTTCCTCCACGGTGTCCGAGTACCGCTCCTCCCGCCGGACCTTGAAGCCCAGGGCCTCCAGGGTGATCTCGGCCTCCGAGGCGGGCTTCCCCCGCAGGTCCGGCACCTCGACCGGAGCCGGCCCCCGGCTCACCGTGATGGTGACCACGGCCCCCCGTTCCAGCTCCACGTCGGCCTCGGGGCTCTGCTGGACCACCCGCCCCCGCGGGACGGCCTCGTCGTAGGCCCGCCGCACGCGAGGCTGGAAGCCCGCCTCCACGATGGCCCGCCGGGCCCGCTCCTCGGCCATACCCACCACGTCGGGCACGGGGAGCAGCTCCGGGCCCAGGGAGGGGATGAGCACCACGGTGGCGCCCTCCCGGACCCGGGCCCCCGGCGGGGGCCTGGTCTCCACCACGACCCCGGGCTCCACGGAGCTGGAGTGCACGCCAGGGCCGACCTCGACGGCGAACCCCTGGGACCGCAAGCGCTCCTGGGCCTGCTCGATGGGAAGGCCCACGACCCGGGGCAGGCGGGTGTAGTGAGGGACGGCGTACTCCCAGGCCGCCCAGGCCCCCGCCGCGAGGAGCAGGACGGCGGCCAGCGCCCACAGCGCCCGCCGCAGGGCCCGGACCCGCCGGGCGCTGCGGGAGACCGCCCGGGGGATGGTGACGGTGGGGGCTCGGTCCGGCGGGACCGTCTCAAGGGGTGGGACCCGGGCGGCCACCTCCCGGAGCTGGGGGGCCCGGGGCAGGGAGGGGGCCACGCGGCGGAGCTCCGCGGCCAGGGCCCGGGCCGACCGGGGCCGGCGGTCGGGGTCCTTCTCGGTGGCCCACAGGACCGCCCGGTCCAGCTGCCGGGGGAGCCCCGGCACCACCGAGGAGGGGGCCGGCACCCGGCCCGAGAGGTGCTGGTAGGCGATGGCCAGGGCCGTCTCGCCGTCGTAGGGCGGCTCCCCGGTGAGAAGCTCGTAGAGGACGATCCCCAGGGCGTAGAGGTCCGTGCGGGGGTCGGCCCGCCGCCCCTCGATCTGCTCGGGGGCCAGGTAGTGCACGGTCCCCGTCACGGTCCCCTCCGTCTGACTCACCGAGGAGTCGGCGTAGGCCCGGGCCAGCCCGAAGTCGGTGACCTTGACCGTCCCTTCCGGGGTGATGAGGATGTTCTCGGGCTTGACGTCGCGGTGGACGATCCCGTGGCTGTGGGCGTGCTCCAGGGCCTCCAGGACCTGGAGGCAGACCTCCACGGCCTGGGCGGGCTCGAGGCGCCCTCGTTCGGCCAGGACGCTTCGGAGGTTCACGCCGGGGACGAACTCCATCACCATGAAGTAGGTCCCGTCGGTGGAGCCCCAGTCGTAGACCCCGACCACGTTGGGGTGGTTGAGGACGGCCGCGGCCCGGGCCTCCCGGCGGAACCGCTCCACGAACCCCCGGTCCCCGGCGAAATGGGGGTGGAGGACCTTGACCGCCACCTCCCGGCCCAGGACGGCGTCGCGGGCCCGGTACACCTCCCCCATGCCGCCCGAGGCGATCCGGGTGATGACCTGGTAGCGGCCCTCGATGGTGGTCTCGACGACGGACATCGGGTCTCCCGCATTCTAGGCCCGGTCCGTGGCCGCCCCCGCAACCTATAATGGAAACTCGAGACCGGGGAGCTCGGGGCAACCGGGCTGAGAGGCCGGCTGGGGCCGGAAGGGCCGCGCCGGCGACCCGCGGAACCTGATCCGGGTAATGCCGGCGAAGGGAGGGAACGAGATCCGCACCGAAGGCACCGACCGCAGCGAAGCCACCAAGGGCTGCTTCCGCTCCGAGGCCGACCCCCCGGGGGACGCGCCCCTGACGGCTGGGGGCGCGGTGAGGGAGGCCCCGGCCGAGGGCCGGGCGGAGGAGGCCGACCCCCTGGTGATCGCGGGGCGGACCTTTCGGTCCCGGCTCATCGTGGGGACCGGTAAGTTCGGCTCCTACGAGGTCATGCGGGAGGCCCTGGCGGCCTCGGGCACGGAGATGGTCACCGTGGCCCTGCGCCGGGTGGACCTGGAGGCCACGGGGGGCCCGGACATCCTCGAGTTCATCGACCCCGAGCGGTACCTGATCCTCCCCAACACGTCGGGGGCGTTGGACGCGGAGGAGGCCGTCCGCATCGCCCGGCTGGCCAGGGCGGCGGGGCTCCCCACCTGGATCAAGCTGGAGGTGACCCCCGAGCCCCGGTACCTCCTGCCGGACCCCGTGGAGACCCTCCGGGCGGCGGAGGCCCTGGTCCGGGAGGGGTTCACGGTCCTGCCCTACATCAACGCCGACCCCGTCCTGGCCAAGCGCCTGGAGGAGGTGGGCTGCGCCACGGTCATGCCCCTGGGCTCGTGGATCGGCTCGAACCGAGGGCTGCGGACGAGGGACGCGGTCCAGATCATCATCGAGCAGGCCACGGTGCCGGTGGTGGTGGACGCCGGGCTGGGGCGGCCCTCCCACGCCGCGGAGTGCATGGAGATGGGCTGCGACGCCGTGCTGGTCAACACGGCCATCGCCACCGCCGCGGACCCGGTGGGGATGGCCCGGGCCTTCCGGCTGGGGGTGGAGGCGGGGCGCCGGGCCTACCTGGCCGGGCCGGGGCCGGAGCGGGCGGCAGCGGAGGCCTCGAGCCCCCTCACCGGGTTCCTGGGGCGTCTGGCTCCCGCCGGCGGCGGTGACGTCCCGGAGGGAGGCCCGGCCGTGAGGGCCGGAGCGGCGGCGGAGGCTCCGTGAGCGAGGACCGCGGCTTCCTGCCCCCCGAGCCCCGGGAGACCTTCGCCGAGGCCCTGGAGCGCCTGCCGTTCGAGGCCCTGCTGGAGGAGGCCTGGGGGGCGAGCCCCGCGCGGGTGGAGCGGGCCCTGCGGACGTCCCCCCTCGAGCGCACCCTCTTCGACTTCGCCGCCCTCCTCTCGCCCGCGGCCGGGGAGCGGCTGGAGGACCTGGCCGCCGCCTCCCATCGGCTGACCGTGGCTCGGTTCGGGCGGACCATGCGCATGTACGCCCCGCTCTACCTCTCCAACGAGTGCCTCACCACCTGCATCTACTGCGGGTTCGCCCGGGAGCTCCCCATCGCCCGCAAGACCCTCACCGCCGAGGAGACCCTGGCCGAGGCCCGCCACCTCCTCCGCCAGGGGTTCCGGTCGATCCTGCTCCTTACGGGTGAGCACCAGAAGCTCACCGGGGTCTCGTTCCTCGAGGAGCGGATCCGCCTCCTCGCCCGGGAGGTCCCCTCCCTGGCCATGGAGGTCCAGGTGTGGAGCGAGCAGGAGTACCGGCGGCTTCGGGCCGCGGGCTGCGAGGGCGTGGTGATCTACCAGGAGACCTACCACCCGGAGACCTACCGGCGGGTCCACCTGGCCGGCAAGAAGCGCCACTACGAGTGGCGGCTGCTGGGCCCGGAGCGGGCGGCCCGGGCCGGGATGCGGCGGGTGGGGCTGGGGGCCCTCCTGGGCCTCCACCCGGACTGGCGCTACGAGGCCGTGGCGGTCTGCGCCCACGCCCGGTTCCTCATGAAGCGCTACTGGCGGACCCAGGTCACGGTGGCGGTGCCCAGGCTCCGGCCCTCGGCCGCCGGGTACCAGCCGGAGCGGCCGGTGAGCGACCGGGAGCTGGTCCAGCTGGTCTGCGCCCTCCGCCTGGCCCTGCCGGACGCGGGCATCGTCCTCTCCACCCGGGAGACGCCGGAGCTACGGGACGGCCTGTTCCTCGTGGGCGTGACCCACACGAGCGCCGGGTCCCACACCGAGCCCGGCGGCTACACCCACCCCCAGGAGGCCACGGAGCAGTTCGAGATCGCCGACCTCCGCTCGCCGGCGCAGGTGGCCGCCCGTCTCCGGGAGCTCGGCTACGAGCCGGTGTGGGGGGAGTGGGGGGACCTCACGCCCGCCGCGGAGGCCATGCTCAGCCGGGGGGCGGCCGGGCCCCGGCGGTAGCCGGCCGCTGCGGTCGGGCTTCGGCCTTGCCGCGACACGGGCGGACGCCCCGGTCAGGCCTCGTGGAGGACCTGGGCCGTCCGCCGGGCCGTCTCCTCCCAGCTGAACCGCTCCGCCCGGGCCAGGCCGAGCGCCCGTAGCTGCTGCTGGAGGCCCCCGTCCCTGAGGACCCGCTCCACCGCCTGCGCCAGGGCTTCCTCGTCCAGGGGGTCGACCAGGATGGCGGCGTCCCCGGCCACCTCGGGGAGGGCGGAGACGTTCGAGGTCACCACGGGGGTGCCGCACGCCATGGCCTCCAGCACCGGGAGCCCAAACCCCTCGTAGCGGGAGGGGAAGACGAAGGCCTCGGCCCCGGTGAGGAGGGCCCGCCGGTCGGGGTCGGCCACGTAGCCGGTGCGGACCACCCGGGCCCGGGCTTCGGCCGGGAGCCCGGCCAGGGCCGCCTCCAGGTCCCGGACCCCTTCCGGGTTCCACGCCACCCAGGAGCCGGCCACCACCAGGCGGACGTCGAGGTCGCGGGGGAGACGGGCGAAGGCGCGGATCAGCGTGGGGAGGTTCTTCCTGGGCTCGATGCCGCCCAGGTAGAGCAGGTAGGGGCCGTCTACCCCGAACCGGCGGCGGACCGCGGCCACCTCCTGAGGCGAGGCGGGGTGGAAGACCGCCCGGTCCACCCCCTCCGGGACGACCCGGACCACCTCCTCGGCCACGGGGGCGCGCTCGAGGAGGTCCCGCCGGGTGGCCTCCGACGGGACCAGGACCCGCGAGGCCCGCCGGAGGGCCCGGTCCAGCCGGGCCAGCCAGGCCCGGGTGGCCTGGGGGGCGGTCTCGGGGAGGACCCGGAAGGCCAGGTCGTGCACGGTGAGGACCAGCCGCCGAGCCTCCGTGGGGGGCGGGACGAAGTTGGGGGCGAAGAGCACGTCGAAGCGGACGAACCACTCCACCCGGGGGAGGTCCAGGCGGGCCGACAGGCGCTCGAACCACCGGGAGGGGAAGGGCGTCCGCCGGACCCCGAGGTTGGGGGGAGGGGCCTCGTCGAGGAGGCGGACCCGCTCCCCAAGGAGCGCCCGGGCGTGGAGGTACCAGGCGACGTAGCGGGTCTCGGGGTCCACCCGGGGGAGGAGCCGCAGGAGCTGGCGGGTGTAGTGGCCCACCCCGGTCCGCCGGGGGAACGCGGCGGGGCGGGCGTCGACCGCGACGATCACGTCTCCCGGGTCACGGTCGGGCCGGTGGAGCGGCGGCTCCTACAATCGCCGGACGGGAGGTGGCCGTGCGCATCAGGGCCAACGGTAAACCCTACGAGGTAGAGGAGGGGACCACCGTGGCGGCCTTCGTCCGCTCCCGGGGCCTGGACCCCCGCTTCGTGGTGGTGGAGCGAAACGGCGAGCCGCTGGAGCGCGAGCGGTACGAGGAGGTCGTCCTGGCCGAGGGCGACCGTCTGGAGCTGGTCCGGGCGGTGGCGGGGGGCTCGGGGTGAGGACGGCCACGGCGGCCGGGGAGCGACGCCGGGCCCGCCTGGTCCGGGCCCGGCTGTACGTGGTGACCGACGCCCGGGCCGCCCGGGGGGACCTGGCCGAGTTCCTGGAGGCCGTCCTGGGGGCTGGGGCCGACGTGGTCCAGCTCCGGGAGAAGGAGGCCGAGGCCGGGGACCTCCTCCGGTGGGGGGAGGTCTTCCGGGAGGCGGCCGCCCGCCACGGGGCCCTGTTCGTGGTCAACGACCGTCCCGACGTGGCCCTGGCCCTGGAGGCGGACGGGGTGCACCTGGGTCAGAACGACCTCCCGCCGGCCGTGGCCCGCCGCATCCTGGGACCCGACGCGCTCATCGGGCTCTCCACCCACAGCGAGGCTGAGCTCCGGTCCGCGCCCCCCGAGGCGGACTACGTCTGCGTGGGCCCGGTGTGGGCGACCCCCACCAAGCCCGGGCGGGCGGCCACCGGCCTGGAGCTGGTCCGGGCGGCGGCCGCCAGCGAGCGGCGGCCGTGGTTCGCCATCGGGGGGATCGATCGGAGGAACCTGGCCGAGGTGATGGAGGCCGGGGCCCGGCGGGTGGCCGTGGTCCGGGCCGTGACCGAGGCCCCCGACCCCCCGGAGGCGGTGCGGGCCCTCCTGGCG
>DATLZQ010000031.1:0-19355 GCA_035573915.1 Actinomycetota bacterium
TCGCGCATCCGGAACGACCCCTGGGCCAGGACCGCCTGCAGGCTCACGATGGTCAGCACCAGGGCCGCCACCACGGACAGGGCCATCGCCGAGAAGAGCAGCCACCCCGGCCCGGTTCGCAGGGCCTCCTGGTCGGGGCGAGTGGCCGGGCGGGCCCTGGACGCCCGCGCCGGGGCCGGCACCGGGCGGGGCCGGCGCCCGGCCCTCGGGGGAGCCGGGGCGTGGGCGCCCAGGCTGGCCGGACGGGCGGCGCTCACCTCACCTCCCCCTCCCGACGCTCCGCGGCCCGGAGCTTCGCGCTCCGGCTCCGCGGGTTGCGGGCCCGCTCCTCGGGGGTGGGAACGACCGGCCTCCGGGTGAGGACCAGGAGCCGGGCCTCGCCCGCCATGAACCGCTTCACGACCCGGTCCTCGAGGGAGTGGTACGAGATCACGACCAGCCGACCGCCGGGCTCGAGGAGGCCCACCGCCTGGGGAAGGGAGGCGGTGAGCTCCTCGAGCTCCCGGTTGACCTCGATCCGCAGGGCCTGGAAGGTCCGCCGGGCCGGGTGAGGCCCTCCGCGGCGGCGGGGGACCGCCGCGGCCACCACCGCGGCCAGCTGGTCGGTGCGGGCGATGGGGGCCCGGGCCCGGGCCCGGACGATGGCCCGGGCGATGCGCCGGGCGAAGCGCTCCTCCCCGTAGTCCTGGAGCACCCGGGCCAGCCGCTCCTCGGGGTAGGTGTTGACCACCTCGGCTGCCGTGGGGCCCTCGTCCCCCATCCGCATGTCCAGCGGGCCCGGCAGCCGGTAGCTGAACCCCCGCTCGGCGGACTCGAGCTGGAGCGACGACACCCCCAGGTCGAAGAGGACCCCTCCGCAGCGCTCCACGCCCACCTCTCTTGCGGCCTCCGCTAGCCGGGAGAACCGGGCCCGAACCGCCCGGAACCGCCCCCCGAACCGCCGGAGCCGGGACCGGGCCTCGGCCAGGGCCGCCTCGTCCCGGTCCAGCCCCAGCACCGCGCCCGCGCCCGCCTCGAGCAGGGCCTCGGCGTGCCCTCCCGTCCCCACCGTGGCGTCGATCACGACCGCCTTCCCCGAGAGGAGCCGCACTACCTCGTGGACCAGGACCGGCTGGTGGAGGCGGGCCACCGGCGCCTTCCCCAGGCACCCGGGCCGCACGGCGCCCTACCCAAGGACCCTGGCGGCGAGGAGGCCCAGCCCCAACGCGGCGCCCACCGCGAGGGCCATGAGCCCCATGAGGGAGAAGCTCTGCCCGACCTCCCGCAGGAGGCCCTCCTCGGCCCGCTCCGTCGCCGTGCCCTCCCGCACCGCCGTCCTCCTCTCCTCGTTCACGCCGTCGCTCCTCCCGCTCCTCGCCGGCCGAGCGACCTCCTCACCGCTCCCCTCCCTCAGGCCCCTTCCGGCTCCAGGGTCCCGCTGGTGTAGGCCCCGCCGAAGGCCTGCTCGTAGCGCTCCCAGGCCCGGCTGGACCAGATCTCGAGGCGGTCGGACACCCCGATCACGACCACCTCGCGGTCGACCCCTCCCAGGGCCCGCAACTTCTGGGGGATGACCAGCCGCCCCTGCCCGTCGAGCTCCACCCGCTCGGCGTTGGCGAAGAAGAGCCGAGCGTAGGCCCGGGCCCGTTGGTTGGAGAGCGGCCGGGACCGGACCTCCTCCGCCCGACGGTCCCACTCCTGCTTGGGGAAGGCGAACAGGCAGCCGTCCTGTCCCAGCGTCAGGTAGACGCCGTCCGCGAAGGCCTCCCGGAACTTCGCGGGCAGAGCGATCCGGCCCTTGGCGTCCAGCTGGTACCGGTGCTGACCGAGCAGTTCGGCCACCCGTCGGCCCTTCTCCTCCACTTGGTCCCACTTTTATGCCACCAGCACTCCACCACGTCAAGGGCCCGAGCGCGGTTGTCGCTGGGTCGAGGCCAGGGGGGGTCGGGGTCAGGCCCGGGCTGCGCGGCCCGGGCGACGAGGAATCGACGGGCCTGGTGTCAGCCCGGGAGCTACCGACCGGAGCGTCCGGTCCTCAGAGGTAGGGCTCCCACTCGGGCTCCACCCGCCCCAGCGAGAGCCGCAGCCCGTCCCTGGGGACGAACGGCTCCCGCAGGAGCTTGAGCCCCACCTCGTGGGGGAGCCGGTTCTCCTTGCGGGCGTTGCAGCGTCGACAGCAGGCCACGACGTTGGCCCAGGTGTGGGACCCTCCTCGGGACCGCGGCACCACGTGGTCCACGTTCTCCGCCGGGCCCCCGCAGTACTGGCAGGTCCACCCGTCGCGGGCGAAGACCGCCCGCCGCGTGAGCGCTACCCGGGCCCGGTGCGGGACGTGGACGAAGTAGCGGAGCTTCACCACGGAGGGGGCAGCGACCTGCAGGCGCTCGGAGCGGAACAGCTGACCGTTCGAGTGGACGACCTCCGCCTTCCGCTTGAGGACGAGGACCACCGCCCTCCGGGCTGGGACGACCGCGAGGGGTTGGAGCGAGGCGTTCAGCACCAGGGCTCTGCCCACTGTCCTGGGCCGAGTATAGCAACGGCCCTTTCCGCGTCCCGGTCCCGGCGCCCGGCGGTGGCGGCACGGCCGAGCGGCCGGGCGGGCCCCCTTCACGCACCTCCCGGGGGAGACCCGAGGAGGACCTCCCCGGGGGGCCGGGGGAACCGACCGAGCCCACGCCACGTCTGGTGGGTGGCGGCCCGGTGGCCCCGGGCCGTCTCGTTCGAGGTGGGCGTCGAAACGGAGGGGTCAGGGTAAGATGACGAAACGACCGGAACCCGGAGGAGTGGTGGAAGCAGCACGGGAGCCCGAGGACGTCGAACGTTTCGCCTCCCTGTTTCAGGCGATCGCCGCCAACATCAACCGTGTCATCCAGGGGAAGCGCCACGAGGTGCGCCTGGCTTTGGTCTGCCTCTTCTCCGAGGGGCACCTGCTCATCGAGGACGTCCCGGGGGTGGGCAAGACCCTCCTCGCCAAGTCCATGGCTCGCTCCATCGACTGCTCGTTCCGCCGGATCCAGTTCACCCCCGACCTCCTTCCCACCGACATCACGGGGGTCAACGTCTACAACCAGGAGCGGGGGGACTTCGAGTTCAAGCCCGGCGCCATCTTCGCCAACATCGTCCTGGGGGACGAGATCAACCGGGCCAGCCCCAAGACCCAGGCCGCCCTCCTCGAGAGCATGGAGGAACGACAGGTGACCGTGGACGGGGTGACCTACCACCTGGGGTCGCCCTTCATGGTCATCGCCACCCAGAACCCCATCGAGCACGAGGGGACCTATCCGCTCCCCGAGGCCCAGCTGGACCGGTTCATGATGCGGCTGTCGCTCGGTTACCCGAGCCCCGAGTCCGAGGCGGGGATCCTGGCCACGCACGGGGTGGCCTCCACCCTGGACGAAGTGGAGGCCATCTCCGACGCTCGGGAGGTCTCCGAGATGGTCATGGTGGCCAGGGACGTCCACGTGGCACCCTCGGTCCGCAACTACATCGTGGCCCTGGCCGACGCCACCCGCCGCCACCCGGACGTCTCCCTGGGGGCCAGCCCCAGAGCCTCCATCATGCTGCTCCGAGCGGCCCGGAGCCTGGCCGCCTCCGAGGGGAGAGCCTACGTGCTGCCCGACGACGTGAAGTCGCTGGTCCTCCCGGTGCTGAGCCACCGGCTCATCCTCTCGCCGGAGGCGGTCATGGCCGGCCGGACCCCTGAGCGCGTCCTGGCCGAGCTCCTCGAGCAGGTGGACGTGCCGGTGGCCGACCGGGCCTGAGGGGCCATGCCGACCAGGCGGGGCTGGGCGGTCCTCGGCGCGGCCCTTCTCCTGTGGGCGGCGGCCAGGGTCGTGGGCTCCCAGGACCTGCACATGGTGGCCGCCGGCCTGGCCGTCCTGCCCTTCCTGGCCACGGCCTTCGTCCACTGGAACCGGGTCCACCTGACCGTCCGCCGCCACCTGTCCTCTGCCCGGGTCTTCGCCGGCCAGCGGGTCACGGTCACCCTCACAGTGGCGAACCGGGGCCCTGGGACCGCCCCCTTCCTCCTGCTGGAGGACACCCTCCCCCCCTCGCTGGGGAAGGCGGCCCGCCTAGTCACCTCGGGCATCCCCCCGCGGCGGGAGCAGGTCCTCTCCTACACGTTGGCCTGCCGGACCCGTGGCCGCTACGAGGTGGGGCCCCTCACGATCTCCCTGACCGACCCCTTCGGCCTGGCTCGCGTCCGCATGCAATGGGGCCAACCCAGCACCCTCGTCGTCTACCCGGCGGTGGAGCGGGTCGAGGCCGCGGCCCTCACCGCGCCGGGCGCCGGCAACGGGGAGTCCAGGGCCCGGCAGCTGTTCCGGTCGGCGGCTGAGTTCTACGCCCTCCGGGAGTACGTGGTGGGCGACGACCTCCGCCGCATCCACTGGCGGAGCACCGCCCGCATGGGGCGGCTCATGATCCGTCAGGACGAGGCCACCCGCCGCTCCGGCGCCACCGTGTTCCTCGACACCCGCCAGTCCGCCCTGGGCGGCCTGGGGTCCGCGTCCTTCGAGCGGGCGGTGTCCGCCGCCGCCTCGGTGGGGCTAGCCCTCCTGCGGGCCGGGTTCGCCGTCCACCTGGGCACGGTGGACATGCCCCCCGACCCCACCACCGAGGACCGGCTGCTGGAGACCCTGGCCGCCATCACCCCCTCGAGGGAGCGGGCCATCACCCGGGCCCTGACGGCCCTGCGCGGCGTGGCCGCGGGGGAGTCCACCCTGGTCCTCGTGACCGGGCCTCCCTCCGGGCCCGAGCTGTCCGCCCTGTCCCGGGCGGGGGCCCGGTTCGGGCGGAAGGTGGCCGTCCTGGTCCAGCCCGTCCGCCCCGCCGGCCTTCCCACCGCGGACCGGGCCGAGCTCGAGGCCCGCGTCCAGTCCGCCCGGACCCAACTCCAGCACGCCCGCTGGCAGGTGTGCGTGCTCGAGCCCGACCAACGGCTCTCCGAGGTATGGAAGCTCACGCCAACCCTCCGACGTCGACCGGTACCCGTGCCGTCCTCCTGACGGCGCTGGTCGCCGTGTCGGTGACCACGGCCGTCGCCTTCGGCCGGGTGTTCGACGGCGTCGGGGCCACCCTGCGGCTGGCCGCGGCCGGGGGCGCCGCGGTCCTGCTCGCCACCCTGCTCGAGCGGCGAGGGGTCCTGGTCTCAGCCCTGGCCAGCGCGGCCGGGCTGGCCCTGGCCCTGGGCCTGCTCGTGTTCCCCGAGACCACCTGGTACGGGTTGCCCACCCGGGGGACGTTCCAGGCGGCGGCTCTGGTGTGGGAGCGGGTGGGACGCGACGCCGCCAGCGAGGTGGCGCCCGCGCCCCCCCTGGACTCCCTGCTCGTGGCGGGGCTGACCGCGGTGTGGACCGCCGCCTACGCGGCCCACGTCCTGGCCGTGCGGGCCCGGAGCCCGCTCCTGGCCCTGGTCCCTGGGGGCGCGCTGGTCGGCTTCGCCAGCCTGGTCATGAACGACGGGGCCCGGCCAGGCTACGTGGGACCCGTCCTCGCCTCGGCCCTCCTCCTCCTCTTCGCCGACGCCCTGCAGCGGGTGCACCAGTGGGGGCCGATCACCGTCTGGCGGGGGATCCGGCGAGGGGCGCCGAGGCTCCCGGCCCTGGCGGGGGCCCGCCCGGCCCAGCGGCTGGCCCTGGTCTCCCTGGCCGTGGCCCTCCTGGCTCCCGGCGTCCTGCCGGGGTTTCGGGCCCAGGGCGTCCTCCACCTCCGGGGGGCGGGCGTGGGGCCGGCCCGCGTGGGGATCGACCCCCTGGTCGACATCCGGCCCCAGCTCCTGCAGAACCCCGAGGTCCCCCTGTTCTCCGTGCAGGCCGACCGGCCGGCCTACTGGCGGACCCTCTCGGCGGACGTGTTCACCGGGCGGTTCTGGCTCCCCTCCGAGCGAGACCCCTCGGGCTGGCCCGAGGTGGGCTCCGGCGTCCTGCCGGGGGCCCGCCGCGACGGCCAACGCCTGCGGCAGCGGTTCGTCCTGGACCGGCTGGCCCAGCCCTACCTCCCGGCCGCCTATGAGCCGGTGGCGGTGGACCTCCCGGGCGTCCTCGCGCGGTACGACCCCGACTCGGGCACCCTGGCCGTGGAGCGGACCGGGGCCGGGTTCGCCTACGAGGTGGAGTCGGCCGTGGTGGTCCCCACTCCCGAGCAGCTGGAGGCGGCCACCATCCCGGCCTCCCCGGAGGTCGAGTTCTACACGGCCCTCCCGGACGGCATCCCGCGGGAGGTCTACGACCTGGCCCAGGAGATCACGGAGGACGAGACCACCCCCTACGGCAAGGCCCTGGCCCTGCAGCGGTACCTGCGGACGTTCCGCTACGACGAGACCGTCCGCCCGGGCCATGGGGTGGACGACCTCCTGTACTTCCTCACCGAGCTCAAGGCCGGCTACTGCGAGCAGTTCGCGGGGGCCATGGCCGTCCTCCTGCGGGCCCTGGGCATCCCGGCCCGGGTGGCGGTGGGGTTCACCCCGGGGACGCTCGACCCTCGCTCGGGCCGGTACGTCGTGACCACGAAGAACCTCCACGCCTGGGTGGAGGTCCTGTTCCCGCAGTTCGGCTGGCTGGCCTTCGAGCCCACCCCCACCCGGGCCAACCCGGTCGCCCAGCCCTACCTCTTCCCCGTCCGGCCCGGAGCGGGGGCCGGGAGCGGGCCGGAGTGCCCCCTGCGGCCGGGCATGGACCCCGACGCCGGCTGCCAAGGGGGACGGCGGACCCCGGCCCCCAGCGTCCAGCCCCCGCGGGAACCCCCGAGCGTCCCCGCGGGTGAGTCCGGCTCGGACAGGACGGAGGAGCCCCTCCCGCCCCTCCGGTTCCTGGTCGGGCTGGGGCTCGTCCTGGCCCTCCTCCTCTCGATCCCCCTGGTGCGGCTAGGGCGGCGCCGCCTCGCGGTGCGGCGGGCCCGGGCTCCGAGGGAGCGGGTCCTGGCCGCCTTCCGGTACCTCACCCAGCACGCCGGGGACGTGGGGTTCGGGCGCCGGCCGAGCGAGACCGTCCTCGAGTACCGGGACCGGCTGCGCCGCTCGGTGCGGTTCTCCGACGGCCACCTGGAGCGTGTGACGGCCCTGGTGACCGTGGCCGCCTACACCGACCGCCCCCTCTCCTCGGCGGACGCGGAGGCGGCCGTGGCCGCGGCCCGGGCCGCGGCCCGAGACATCGTGCGGTCCGTGGACGTGGGCCGGCGGCTGGCCGGGCTCTATCGGCCGGGCGGGGACGGGCGGCGGACCTCGCGCCCGGGGTGAGACGGGGGCGAGGGCGGCGGGCCCGGGCGTCCTCCCGCCTCGCCTTCAGGAGGAGATCCCCAGGCGGACCTCCCTGGTGGCCTCCCGCAGGGTCCGCAGGAACCGGTCCCGGTCCCGCTTGAACTCGGCCACCTCGTCGGAGACCTGGCGGGCCAGCTGGTCGATGGCCACGAAGAAGGCCATCTGCCCCTGCCGCAGGGCGTCCAGGACCTCCCCCTCCCTGCGGACCACCCGGAAGATGGACTGGCCGTCGGTGACGAGCTTCACCTCGGCCAGGTGCTGGTCCAGACGGGCCGTGCGGTTGAGGAACTCCCAGGCCCGCCGCACCCGCTGCAGGGACATGCCCCCGTCCAGCAGCGACTTCACCACCCGGAGCGCCACGAGGTCCCGGAACGAGTAGAGGCGGGGGACCCCGGGACGGCCCCCGGTCCGCTGGATGGAGGGGCGTACGAGCCCGACCTGGTCCCAATACCTGAGCTGACGGGGCGTGCACCCCGTGAACCTGCACGCCTGCTGCGCGGTGAATCCCTCCAACGTCGCTCCTCGTCCTCGAACACGGCTTCGGACCGGCAACGGGCCTCACGCGAGGGCGTCGCCGAGGGGGAAGGCGGCGATACTTTTAGACCACCCCCGCTGCCCCGTGCAATGCGGCGCCCCGAGCAGCACCGATGGAGGGCCGAACGGGCCCATCGTGCGCCCGGCCCGGTTCGCACCCCCTCTGAGCTGGGACGACGGCTGCGTAGTCGGCCTCCGACGGGCGGAGGGGCCCACGGGCCTGTTGGGGCCGGGCCTCAGGACGACTCGCGGGGGCGGCGCAGGCGCTCGGCCAGCCTGGCCAGGGCCGTCGAGAGGGAGAGCCCGCCGGCCTCGCCCCGGGCCCGGAGCTGGTCCCGGCCCATGCGCCGGAGGTGGTGGTAGACGACCAGGCCCGAGCCCAGCATCACGCCGAAGCCCCCCACCGCGAACCAGATGTTGGCCACGAAGAGTAGGAGGAGGACGAACCCGAGGAAGAAACCCACCAGCCCCAGCCGGACCCGCCGCCAGGCGTGGGAGGCCACCGTTGCGCTCGCGACGGATTGGACCAGGCGGGGGTCCTCCTCAGCCAGCCGCCGCTCGATCTCCTCGAGGATGCGCTGCTCGTGCTCGGAAAGCGGCATGGCGACCTCTTCGGCAGGCTCCGCTTCATTATAGGAACGGCTCTCGTGTCCGTACCCCGCCCGTCGCTCACTCGCGGCGGTCGAGGAGCGTGGCCGGGCGGGCCGCCCCCCTCCCGAACCGACGCTCCACCCGGTCCAGGGCCCGTTCGGCCAGGTCCCACCGCCCCTCCCGGACCAGGGCCAGCTGCTCCACCCCGGCCGGCTCCAGCCCCGAGGCCGAGACCCCGACCAGGCGGAACCGACGCCTCCCCAGGGGGAGCCGGAGGTAGAGGTCGCGGGCGGCGTGGAACAGCTCGGCCCCCGAGTCCGTGGGCCGGGCCAGGGTCCGGGACCGGGTTAGCGTGGCGAAGCTGGACAGCCGGAGCTTGAGGGTCACGGTCCGGGCCCGGTACCCCTCCTCCCGCAGGCGGGCCGCCACCCGGTGGGCGTGGGCCAGGACCTCCCGCAGGATCTCCTCGTCCCCGTCCAGGTCCCGAGGGTAGGTCTCCTCGTGGCTCACGGACTTGGGGGGCTCGAAGGGGACCACGGGCCGGTCGTCCCTCCCCCAGGCGAGCTCGAGGAGGGTCCGGGCCAGCCCCTCCCCCAGGGCCCGTTCCAGGGCCGGGGCCGGAGCACGCGCCAGCTCGCCCACGGTCCTCACCCCCAGGCGCCGCAGGGTCTCGGCGGTCTTCTCCCCCACCCCCCACAGGGCCTCCACCGGGAGGGGGTGGAGGAACTCGGTGACCCTCCCCGCCTCCACCAGGAGGAGGCCGTCGGGCTTGGCCCGGTCCGAGGCCAGCTTGGCCAGGAACTTGTTGGGGGCCACCCCCACCGAGGCCGTGAGGGAGAGCTCGGAGCGGACCCGCTCCCGGACCCTCCGGGCCACCTCCAGGGGCGGGCCGAACAGCCGGGCCGCCCCCGAGACGTCCAGGAAGGCCTCGTCCAGGGAGAGCGGTTCCACGAGGGGGGTGAAGGAGAGGAGGACCTCCCGGAACCGGTTGGCATAGGCCCGGTAGGACTCGAAGTCCGGCGGGAGGAAGACGGCCTCCGGACACAGCCGGCGAGCCCGCACCGAGGGCATGGCCGAGTGGAGGCCGTAGCGGCGGGCCTCATAGGAGGCGGACATCACCACCCCCCTGGGCCCCGGGCTCCCCACCACCACGGGCCGGCCAGCCAGGGAAGGGTCCTTGAGGACCTCCACGGAGGCGTAGAAGGCGTCCAGGTCCACGTGGAGGACGGGCTCGGCCGGGCGGGCCTCGCCTCCCCTGGCGAGCCCGGCGTCGCTACCCACGGCTCCCTCCCCCGCCGGCGCAGGCCCCGCTCCTCGCGGCCAGGCGGCGCCCGGCCCGCAGCCCGTACAGGCCGGCCAGGGTGAAGGCCACCGCCGCCCCCACCAGGAAGGGCTGGACCACCACGAGCCCTCCCAGGGCAGCCACGGTCAGGGCGCAGACCAGCCCGGAGGCCTCCTGGAGCATCCCCACGGCCCCGGTGACCCTCCCCCTGAGGTCCTCCCCGGCCACCCGCTGGATGAGGGCCTGGGAGAGGCTCAGGTACCGGGCGAAGCCCACCCCCAGGGCCGCCGTCCCTACCACCCCCACCTCGAACACCCCGCTGGCCACGTAGGCCAGGAAGCCCACCCCGCCCAGGAGCAGGCTGGCCCCGATGAGGGGGACCTCCCGGCCGGCAGCCCGCCGGGACCGGGTGAGGGCCAGGGCCCCCAGGAACGCCCCCACCCCGTGCGCGGACCACAGGAACCCCAGGCCGTCCACCCCCCGGCCCAGGACCTCCTTCACGTACACGGGCTCCAGGGCCACGAGGACGGTGAGGGTGAGCCAGGCCGCGGCGGCCAGGACCAGGAGCGTGCGGAGCTCGGGCTCCCGGGCGGCCACCCGGAACCCCAGGACGAGGTCGGTGGGGAAGCTCCCGCCCTCCCCCCGTCGGGGCCGGCGGTCGGCCAGGGGGAGGAGGAGGACGAGGCCCAGGGCCAGGGCGCCCATGACCGAGAGGTAGGCCGCGTCCTGCCCCCCGGCGCGGGCCACGAGGCCGCTCGCCCCGGGCCCCAGGATCACCGCGAGCATGGAGGCCGTGTTGAGGGCCCCGTTGGCCCGGACCAGGTCTCCCCGCTCCACGAGGAGGGCGGTGAGGGCCCCCCGGGCGGGGATGGAGGCGGCGGCCCCCGCCCCGTCCAGGGCGGTGGCCAGGTACAGGAGCGGCAGCGAGTCCCCCAGGAGGGCCACGGCCATCCCCGCCCCGGAGGCGGCCATCCCCGCAGCCAGCAGCCACTTCGGGCTCCAGCGGTCGGTGGCCATGCCCAGGAGGGGGGCGAGGAGGAGGAACGCCAGGGAGAACGCGGAGAACAGCAGGGCCAGCTGGAAGGGCCGGGCCTGCAGGCCGTAGGTGGCCTCGCCCAGGACCGCCACGAAGAACCCCCAGTAGCCCAGGCTGGCCACCCCGTGGGAGGCCACCAGCCACAGGAACGGGCGGTTGGCGAGCAGGGCCGGCGGGAGAGCCCCGCCGTGGGGCAGCGAGGGCTCGAGCAGGGCCTGCTCGGCCTGGGCGCGCTCGAGGGGCGACCCTTTCCCCATCCTTCCCTCCGCTCACCACCCCGCGGACCCCCCGCTCGCGTGCCACACCTTGCGGGCGGGGAGCCTCCTCCCGGGGCCCTCCGCGGGCCCGGCCCCGCGGGCCAGCGCCTCGGCCAGGCGGCCCTCCCGGCGGGCCTCCCCCAGGGCGGCCAGGTCCCAGACCTGTTCGGCGATGATACTGGCGCCCCGCACCCCGGTCCGGCGGAGCCGGCCCCACACCGCGAGCAGGAACCCGTGGAAGACGGCCCGGGCGCACCAGGGCTGGACCCGTTCGAGCACGGTGACGTCGGCCAGGCCCGTCCCGTCGTCCAGGGTGAGGAAGATGATCCGTTGGCCGCTCCGCACGGCGGGGGTCTGAGAGGCAACCTTGACCCCGGCCACCATCACCCACTGCCCGCCCCGGAGGTCCCCCAGGCGGCGGGCCGGGGTGACCCCCAGGTCCCGAAGCAGCGGCCAGTAGAAGTCGAGGAGGTGGCGAGTGGCGTCCAGCCCCAGCACCTCGAGCTCGGCCCGGACCCGCTCGGCGTCGGAGTACTCCCGCAGGGCCCCGAGGCCGTCAGGGCCGGGGGCCCCGCCCCGTCCCCGCGGGCGGGAGGGGGCGGCCCCCGAGGCCCAGGCCAGGGGGACGTCCGCCAGGGGCAGGGCCACCTGCTCCCCCTCCCTTGGGGCGTCCAGGGTCATGGCGGTCAACAGCCGGTCCCGCCGGGTCCCCCGGGCTCCGGGGAGGGCGTCGAAGGCCCCGGCGTGGGCCAGGGCCTCGGCCACGGGCCGGGTGAGGTCCGTCCGCCGCAGGACGTCCCCCACGTCGGTGAAGGGCCGCTCGGCCCGGGCCCGGAGGATGGAGTCGACCTCGGTCTCCGAGATGCCCTTCACGTGCCGGAGCCCCAGCCGGATCCCGTACCGCCGCCTCGGCGGCGGAGCCTCGCCGGCCCGGGGCGGGGCCTCCTCCAGGACCTCCACCGTGTACTCGGGCTCGCTCCGGTTCACGTCCAGGGGGAGGACCTCGATGCCCCGGCGCCGGGCGTCCTCGAGGATCAGCCGGCGGGGGTACATCCCGGGCTCGTGGGTGAGGACCCCGGCCAGGAAGTGGGCCGGGTAGTGGGCCTTGAGCCAGGCCGACTGGTAGGTGGGGACGGCGAAGGCCGCGGCGTGGGCCTTGCAGAACCCGAACGAGGCGAAGGCCACCACTTCCCGCCACACCCGTTCGGCCCCCTCCCGGTCGACCCCCCGCTCCACGGCCCGCCGGACGAAGTCCCGGCGGAGGTCCTCCACCCGCTCGGGGTCGTCGAGGTGGCGGCGGATCCGGTCCGCGGTGGCCAGGTCGCACCCGGTCATGACGCTGATGGTCCGCATGAGCTGCTCGTGGTAGACGATCACCCCGTAGGTCTCCTCGAGGACCGGCCGCAGGAGGGGGTGGGCGTACCGGGGCGGCTCCAGCCCGTGGCGTCGGTTGAGGAAGGGCGTGACCATGTCAGACTTGACCGGGCCCGGGCGGAACAGGGAGATGTCCACGATCAGGTCCTCCCACCGCGTGGGCTGGAACTTCTGGAGCAGCTCCCGCTGGCCGGGCGACTCGATCTGGAAGCAGCCCAGGGTGTCCGAGGCCCGGATCAGCTCGAAGGTGGCCGGGTCGTCCCGAGGGATCCGGTCGAGGTCCATCTTCTCCCCCTCCACCCGGGCCACCTCGTCCAGGCAGTGGCGCATGGCGGAGAGCATGCGGACCCCCAGGACGTCCAGCTTGAGCAGGCCCAGGAGCTCCACGTCGTCCTTGTCGGCCTGGACCACCCGGTAGCCCTCGAAGGACCGCTCCAGGGGCACCCGGTCCGGGAGGTCGTGGCCGGCGAGCACCACCCCCGAGGGGTGGAGGGCCAGGTGTCGGGGGAAGCCGTCCAGCCGCTCCACCACCCGGAACAGGAGGTCCAGCTGGCCCGCGGCGAGGTTCAGTCCCCGGAGCTCGGGGAGCCGCTCCATGGCCTCCCGCACCCGGTCCGCCCCGATGTGGGGGAAGGCCTTGGCCACGAGGTCCAGCTCCCCCTCGGGCAGCCCCAGGGCCTTGCCCACCTCCCGGATGGCCCCCCGGGCCCGGTAGGTCTCCACCATGGCCACGCAGGCGCACCGGTCCTCCCCGTACCGGCTGAGGATGGCGTCATACACGTCCTTCCGCCGGGCCGACTCCACGTCGATGTCGATGTCGGGGAGCTCGTCGCGCAGGGGGTTGAGGAACCGTTCGAACAGCAGGCCGTGACGGATGGGGTCCACGTCGGAGATCCCCGTGAGGTAGCAGACCAGCGACCCCGCCGCCGACCCCCGGCAGGCGCACCGGATCCCCATGGCCCGGATGTCCGCCACGATGTCGGCCACCGTGAGGAAGTAGGCGGCGTACCCCATCCGCTGGATCAGGGAGAGCTCGAGGTCCAGGCGGTCCCGTACCTCCCGGGTGGGCCGCATCCCCCGCTCCCGGAGCCCCCGCCAGCACCGCTCGGCCAGCACCGACCCCGCGCTCCGCCCCTCGGGGGTGGGGAACTCCGGGAAGTGGACCCGCCCCAGCTCCAGGTCGAACCGGCACCGCTCGGCCACCTCGACCGTGTGGTCGCACAGGTCCGGCCGCTCGGCGAACAGGGCCCGCATCTCCTCGGCGGACTTGAGGTACCCCTCGGCGTTGCGCCGGGTCACGTGGTGGGGGGCCAGGGGGACCAGCTCCCGCATGCACTCCAGGACGTCGGCGAGGAAGGCGTCCTCCCGGACGAGGTAGCGGACGCCGTTGGTCGCCACCGCGGGGACCCCGGCCTCCTCCGCCAGCCGGAGCATCCGCCGGACCTCCGTGGCGCTCCCCGGCTCCAGCCGGTGCTGGACCTCGACGAACAGGTCCTGCCCGAAGGCCTCCCGGAACGGCCGCACCACCTCCCGGGCCGCGTCGAGGCAGCCGGCCGCGGCCAGGGCCCCGGGCTCCGAGCGGGGCCCGAGGAGGCACACCAGCCCCTCCGCCCGCTCGCAGACCTGCCCGGTGGCGAGGGCGGGGTCCCCCCGCTCCCCGGTGAGGTGGGCGGCGGTGACGAGCCGGCAGAGGTTCGCGTACCCCCGGGCATCCCTGGCCAGGAGGACCACCCGGCGGTCCCCCCGGGCGGTGCGCACGGTGAGGGTGGCCCCCAGGACCGGTCGGACCCCCTCCCGGGCGCAGGCGGCCACGAACCGAGGGGCCCCGTACAGCCCGTCCCGGTCGGTGAGGGCCACGGCCGGCATCCCCAGCTCGGCCGCCCGGCGGGCCAGGTCCTCCGGGGAGAAGGCCCCCTCCCGGAGCGAGAAGTAGGACCGGACGTCCAGGTGGACGAAGGGGCGGCCGGGAGAGGGGCGGCCGCGGCGGCCTCGGGCCGGGGAGGGGCGGGAGGCGGGAGGGCGGGTCACCGCGGGGCGCCCTCCGTCATGCTTGCCACTGATGCCCGGGCAGGCGGGTCCGTGGGAGCCGGGCCGGCAGGTCGTGCTCCGCGAGGTGTGGCGGGGGCGGGTGTGGGCGGCCCTCCCGGCCACCGTGGTCGAGGACCGCCCCGGCCAGTCGGTCTTCTTCATCCCCGCCGGCACCCGGACCAAGTACGCCGTGGACGGGACGGGGCGGCAGCTCCGGCTCTACACCGACCGCTGGGAGCTCGCCGACCACCTGACCACGAGGCCCGTCCTCTCCTTCTCCTGGCCCGACCGTCGCCACGCGGTGCTCGGGCTGTGGGAGGCGGGGTGGGAGTTCGCCGGGTGGTACATCAACGTGGAGACCCCCCTTCGGAGGACGGAGCTGGGCCTGGACTACGTGGACCACGCCATCGACGTCCTGGTCCCCCCCGACCGCTCCACCTGGACCTGGAAGGACGAGGAGGAGCTGGAGGAGGCCGTGCGCCGAGGGATCTGGTCGGCGGAGGAGGCGGCGGCCTTCCGGGCCGAGGCCGAGCGGGCGGCCCGGCGCCTCCTGGCGGGCGAGCCCCCCTTCGACCGGGACTGGGCGTCCTGGCGCCCCGACCCGGCGTGGGGCGTGCCCGAGCTCCCCCCGGGGTGGGACCGGGTGGAGCCCCTGGGGTAGGCCGGGCCGGCCCCTCAGTCCCACAGCCGCTCCAGGTGCCACCGCCCCCGCAGGCGGTCCTCGTAGAGGTCGACCACGGCGCCGCCCACGGCCTCCACCCGCCAGTACTCCCGGTCCCGGCCGTCCTCCCACCACCGCCCCTCGATCCGCCACCGGCCGATCACGTCCCGCACCTCGTAGCGCCGCCCCCGCCACACGAAGGCCGCGGGCATCCCGGCCTCCCGTTCCACGAACACCTGGTCGTCGTAGCGCTTGGTCACGGTCCCCTCGCCGCCGACCGCGAGGCCCCCGAGGAGAAAGACGGGCGAACACCTGTTCGAGGAAAAGGTACCTCCAGCCCGCCGACGTTGTCAAGCCGGCCGGGCCGCCCCTCGTCCCCCGGCGGCCGGGGGGACGCCCTTCTGGCTCTGCCTGCGGTCCTGGGTGTGGTGGACCCCGTCCCTGGCGGGCCGAGGGACCTCCCTCGCTTCCGCCGGCCCTGGCGGTGGGCGACAATCGGTCGAGGCGGACGAGGGTCCGCCGCCGGAGCTCGAGAGGCCATGCGGATCCTGGTGCTGGGAGGTGACGGGTACCTGGGGTGGCCCGCGGCCATGTACTTCTCGGTCCGGGGCCACGAGGTCCACGCCGTCGACAACTACTTCCGTCGCCGGGCCCACCGCAGCGCCGGCACCGACTCCCTCACCCCCATCCTGGACGCCCTCCCCCCTCGGGCCGAGGCCTGGCGCCAGGTGACCGGGTACCGGGTGGGGGTCACCGAGGGAGACCTCTGCGACTGGTCGCTCGTGCAGCGGGTGTTCCTCGAGTTCCGGCCCGAGGCCGTCCTCCACCTGGGGCAGGTGGCCTCGGCCCCCTACTCGGTGGTGGGCCGGGACCACGCCGTCTTCACGCTCTACAACAACCTCACGGCCACCCTGAACGTGCTGTGGGCCATCCGGGACCTCGCCCCTGAGGCCCACCTGGTCAAGGTGGGGAGCCTCTCCGCCCTGGGCACGCCCAACGTGGACGTGGAGGAGGGGCTCCTCCCCGTCCGGCACGAGGGGCGGGAGGACCGCCTGCCCTTCCCCGCCCGCCCCACCTCCTGGTACCACGCGGCCGAGGCTCACGACGAGGCCAACGTCCGCCTGGCCTGCGAGACTTGGGGCCTGCGGGCCACGGTCCTCCGCCAGGGGACGGTCTACGGGGTCGACACCGAGGAGACCCGCATCGACCGCCGGCTCCTCACCCGGTTCGACTACGACGGGGTCTTCGGCACCGTCCTGAACCGGTTCTGCGTCCAGGCGGTCATCGGCCACCCCCTCACCGTGTACGGCCGGGGCGGCCAGACCCGGGGCTTCCTCAACCTGGTGGACGCCCTGCGGGGCTACGAGCTGGCCGTGCGCTCCACGCCCGAAGCGGGAGCGCTCCGGACCTTCAACCAGTTCACCGAGCTCTTCTCCGTGAACGACCTGGCCGAGCTGGTGCGGCGGGCCGGGGAGGGGTACGGGCTCGAGGTCAGGGTGGAGCATCTGGAGAACCCCCGGGTGGAGGCGGAGGAGCACGACTACGGCGCCAAGCATGCCGGGCTCCTCGACGCGGGCCTCGACCCCCACTACCTCTCGGAGCCCTTCCTCCACTCCGTCTTCGCCCGGGTGGAGGAGTTCCGGGACCGGGTCGTCACCCAGGCCATCCTGCCCCGGGTCCGCTGGCGCCCGGCCCGGTGAGGCCCCGGGGCCGCCCCCCGGCGGCGGTCGGCAGGGAGGCGCGGCCTCGGGTCAGGGGCCGGTGGAGGTCCCGCATGGCGCCGGTGGCCGGCCCGGCCCTGGTCGCCGTGGGAGTCCTCGCCACCCTTTTCCGGTTCGCCTTCCTGGGCCGGTTCTCGCCGGAGCGGCTGGACGTCCTGGGCTACTTCTTCCCCAGCTTCTGTTTCCTGGGCCGGAGCCTGGCCGCCGGGGACGTCCCCCTGTGGAACCCCCACGTGATGGGGGGCGTGCCGTTCGCGGCGGACCCCCAGTCGGGGTGGATGTACGCCCCGGCCATGGGGCTCTTCTCCCTCCTTTCCTGCCCCACCGCCCTGGGCTGGTTCGTGGTCCTCCACCCGCTGGTGGGGGGGCTGGGGCTCTACGCCTTCCTCCGGGCCGAGGGCCTGTCCCGGCCCGCGGCCACGGTGGGGGGGCTGGCCCTGGCCCTGCCCCTGGCCGGCTCGGACCGGGTCCTCAACTTCCCCGCCGCCACCGGCCTGGCCTGGACCCCCGTGGCCCTGTGGGCGGCGGCCCGGTGCCTGCGGGCCCCGGCCTGGGCGGGGAGGCTCGGGTGGGCCGCCGCCACCGCCGTGGCCTGGGGGCAGCTCGCGGCCGGGCACATGAGCGACGGGCTGGTCCGGGGGACGCTGGTGCTGGCCGCCTACCTCGCGGTCCGCTCGGTCCAGGCGGTTCGGCGCCGGGAGCGGACGGCGGGGGCGCAGGCGGCCCTCCTCGTCCTGCTGGGGACGGCCCTCCCCGTCGTGAACCTCGCGTTCTTCCTCCCCCGTCTGGCCTACCTCGGGCGGACCTCGATCGCCCTGGGCTACGAACGCCTCCGCGAGCTCTCCCTGGAGCTCTCCGGGGGGGTCAACGACGGGGAGGTCTTCGCCGGGGTGTTCGTGGAGCCGGGGTGGCCGCTCCGGCTGGCCCTCTCCCCCGGCCTCCACGTGGGGATGGCCGCCCTCTTCGTCGCGTTCTCCGGGCTCTGGGCCCGCCGCCACCGGGCCCTGTGGGGCACGTTCCTGGCCCTGGCCGTGGCCTTCTACGTACTCAGCCAGGCGGGGGTCGCCGAGGCCCTCGCCCCCCTCCTCCCGCGGGCCCTGGCCGACCTCTGGCTCCACGACCCGGGCCGCTCCTCCCACGGCCTCTTCCTGTGCCTGGCCGTCCTGGCGGGCCTGGGTCTCGAGGGCTGGCGTGAGGCCTCGTGGGGCCGGCGCGCCTGGACGCTGGGCCCGGCCGTCCTGGTCTGGGCCGTCGTGTCCCCGCTCATCGGGATCCGCCCGGCCGACGCCCTGGTCCCGGCGGCCGGGGCGGTGGTGGGAGGGGCCGCCCTGGCCCTGGGAGCCCGCCGGAGCGCCCTCCTCCCCTTGGTCCCGGCGGTCCTGGCCCTGGAGATGTCGGCGAGCGGCCTGGTGGGGCAGGCCTCGCCCCTCCCCCCGAACCCCGAGCCCTGCGTGGGCCGGCCCTTCCGGGCCCCCCGGACCCCGTACCTCGAGCCGGTGGACCCCCTGCGCCGGCCCGACCTCCGGCTCTCCGAGCTCCTGCGGCCCGGGCCCATCGTCCGGGCGCTGGCCCGGGACCCGGGGGTCCGCTACCTCACGCTGGACCCCACGGCCTGGAGCGAGCGCGGCTACCACGTCCACCAGGAGCCGGCCTGCTGGCCGCTTTTGGGGCTCCAGCAGTCCATGCTGTTCGGGCTGGAGGAGGGACAGGGCTACAACCCGGTCCAGCTCCGCCGGTACTGGACGCTGGCCCGGGCCGTCGACCCCAAGCCCATGCGCTACAACGCGACGGGCTTCGTCCACCCCCCGCCCATGCTTTTGGACCTCCTCCAGGTGGGGTACGCGGTGGCCCGGGCCGGGGACCCGCCGGCGGGCGCCCTGCCCGAGCCGGTGGCCCGGCAGGGCCGGTTCGCCCTGTACCGCTTCCCCCACCCTCCGCCCCGGGCCTCGGTGGTCCCCGCCTGGCGGGTGGTGGCGGGCCCCGGGGCCGCCCTGGTCGCCGTCACCGCCCCCGGCTTCGACCCCGCACGGGAGGTCGTGCTCGAGCGGGACCCTGGGCTCCCGGCGCCCCCGACGGCCGGCTCCGCTCCGGGGCCCCGAAGGCCGCCAGGCGGTGAGGGAGGCGCAGGGACGGCGTCCTACCGGGCTCGGGGGCCCCAGGAGGCCGTGGTCGAAGTCCGGTCCCCGACCCCGGCCCTGGTCCTGGTCCGCAACGCCTTCGACCCGGGCTGGGAGGCCACGGTCGACGGGCGCCCCGCCCCGGTCCTTCCCGCCGACTTCGTCCTCCAGGCCGTGCCGGTCCCGGCCGGCCGCCACCTGGTGGAGCTTCGCTACCGGGACCCGGCCGTGGGGGCGGGGCTCGTGGGCTCCGCAGCCGCCCTCGGGCTCTTCCTCGCCGCCGCCGGGGCGGCGAGCCTCCTGGCCCAGCGCCGGGCCAGGGCCCAGGCGCCCACCAGGGCCGCCACGGAGACGCCCGAGCTGGCCAGGCCCCACCACACGAGGGGGTCCTCGTAGCGGAGCTCGACCACGTGGCGGCCGGCCGGGACCGGCACGGCCTGGAGGACGAAGTCGGCGGGAAGGACCGGGGCGGGGCGCCCGTCGACCGTGGCCTCCCAGCCCGGGTCGAAGGCGTTGC
>DATLZQ010000032.1:0-46317 GCA_035573915.1 Actinomycetota bacterium
CCCCGCCGGCGCGCCGTCAGGCCGCCTTGCGGGGGGTTCGAGCCTCGATCTCGGCGGCCTCGTCGTACTGGCGCCGGGCGAAGGACGTGACCAGGCCCATCAGGTCGTGGAACACGGCGGCCACGCCTCCGATGACCAGCCCGGTCCCCACCGATCCCATCCAGGCCTGCCGGAACTCGACGCCCCACCCGCGGAACATCGAGTAGTCCGTGGCCCAGGTCACGATGAGGCCCAGGGCCAGGTCCAGGAAGATCCTCAGGGCGCGAGGGGTGTCGACGAGGTGCCGGACCAGGCTCACCAAGGTGAACACGCCCAGCCCGAGCAGGACCGCGGTCGCGAAGTGGTACATCCGGTCTCACCTCCTTCTGTCCGGTTCGACCCCCGGCCCAGGGCCGCGGTAACGGTCCTCCGCCCGGCCGGCGCGGGCCCAGCTCGGACGCCCCGGTATACTCGCCGGTCCGGTGGGGTGGTTCCGGCCGGGGAAGGAGGGGACCGTGGGCGTGAAGTTCCTTTCCGAGGAGTGGGTGCGGGCGGTCCAGGACGCCCTCAATGGGAGCCAGCCGTTTCGGGCCGCGGCCGGGACCCAGATGGTCCGGCTCCAGCAGGTGGTGACGGGCGGCCCGCAGGGGGACGTGAAGTACTGGCTCCGGCTGGAGAACGGTCAGGTGACGATGGGGGTGGGGGAGCTCGGGGAGCCGCCGGACGCCACGGTCACCCAGGACTACGAGACGGCCGCCGCCATCTCCAGGGCCGAGCTCAGCCCGGTGGCCGCCTACATGAGCGGCAAGCTCCGCGTCTCGGGGGACCTCATGAAGCTCATGCAGCTCCAGGGGGCCCTGGGGCAGATGCCGGCCGCCCTCAAGGACCTCGACGTCGAGTACTGATCCCCGGAGCCCGGGCGGTGGAGCCCCGGGAGGTCTTCCAGCTGTTGGTCCGGGCGGACGAGGCGCTCAAGTACGCCACGCCCCGGCACCAGGGGGCCAGGGTCCGGCAGGCCCGGGCGCTCCTGGAGCGGGCCCTGCGGGAGGCCGAGGCCCTCGGCGACGCCGGCCTGGTGGAGCAGGCCCGGCGGCGGCTGGCGGACCTCGACCGGCTGCAGGCCGGAGGGTCGGTCCGCTGAGGCCTGGCTCCGGAGCGTCCCGGAGCGTTCTGACCCACCCGGCGACCGGCGAAGGCCGGAGCCGACGGCGCGGCGGCGTGGGGCCGGCGGGCGCTCAGCCGGAGGCCGGGGGACCCCCCACCCCGGTCTCCCCGGGGCCCGGGGGGCCCATCCGTGCCCCCAGGTGAGGCTCGGTGCCGTAGAGCCGGTCCCCGAAGTCGCCCAGGCCGGGCAGGATGTAGCCCCGGTCGGTGAGGTCCCGGTCCAGGGCCGCCGTGAAGATCTGGACGTCCGGGTGCTCCCGGCGCATCTTCTCCAGGCCCTGGGGGGCGGCCACCACGCAGACGAACCGGAGGTCGGCCGGGCCCTTGGCCCGGATGCTGGCCGCCGCCGCCGCGGCGGACCCCCCCGTGGCCAGCATGGGGTCCAGGAGCAGCACGTGCCGCCCGGCGATGGGGGGCAGCTTCTCGTAGTAGGAGGTGGGCTGGAGGGTGACGTCGTCCCGCTCCAGCCCGATGTAACCCACGGAGACCTCCGGGAAGAGCTCGGTCACGGCCTCCAGCATGCCCAGCCCCGCCCGCAGGATGGGGACGGCCACGAGGTCCGGCGTGATCAGGCGCCCTCTGGTCCGCTCGAGGGGGGTCTCCACCTCCACCTCCATCGTGGGCAGGCCCCGCACGGCCTCCAGCACCAGGGCGATGGTGAGACGCTTGGCGATGGTCCGGAAGACCGGGGGCGGGGTGTGGACGTCCCGGAGCTGGGTCAGCAGGTGCTGGGCCAGGGGGTGGTCCACGACCGTGAGGGACATGGCGAGCGTATGCTAGCCGCTGCGGGCGGGCCGGGCGGCTTGACCGGAGATCCCGGCGTCGGCCACAGTACGCGGGGCCCCGGGCCCGGGTCGATCCCGGGAGCCGGCTCGAGCCGTACTACCTGTGGGTGACCACGTGAGAGGAGGGGGTATGCACAGGTTCCTGAGGCTCTTCGCGCTGACCGCGGTCGTGGCGCTGCTGGCGGCGGCGTGCGCCCAGGAGGAGGCCGAGACCCCGACGGCTCCTGGGGCCACGACCCCTTCGCCCACGCAGGCTCTTCCGGGGGCGGGCATGAAGGCCTGCCAGGTGACCGACGTGGGCGGCATCGACGACAAGAGCTTCAACCAGACGGCCTGGGCAGGGGTCCAGCGGGCCCAGGCGGAGCTCGGCGTGGAGGGCAAGTTCCTCGAGTCGCAGACCGCCGACGACTACATGCCGAACATCCAGACCTTCATCAACGAGGGCTGCGACATCATCATCACCGTCGGCTTCCTGCTCGGGGACGCCACCAAGGCAGCGGCCGAGGCCAACCCGGACCAGCCCTTCGCCATCGTCGACTTCGCCTACGACCCACCCGTCCCGAACGTCCTTGGCCTGACGTTCGCCACGGACCAGGCGGCCTTCCTGGCCGGCTACCTGGCGGCGGGGATGACCAAGACGGGGAAGGTGGCGACCTACGGAGGGATCAAGATCCCGCCCGTGACCATCTTCATGGACGGGTTCCTGGCCGGGGTCCGCAAGTACAACCAGGACTTCGGCACTGACGTCCAGGTGCTGGGTTGGGACGGGAAGGAAGGGGCCTTCACCGGCAACTTCGAGAACCAGGACGACGGCCGCCGTCTGACCGAGGACTTCATCTCGGAGGGGGCCGACATCATCCTGCCCGTGGCCGGGCCGGTGGGGTTCGGCACCACCGCCGCCCTCCAGGACTCCCCGCAGGAGGACTACGCGATCTGGGTGGACACGGACGGGTGCGTCTCGGCGTCCGAGTTCTGCTCGCTGTTCCTCACGAGCATCATGAAGAACATGGACGTGGCCGTGTTCGAGGCCATCAAGTCCGTGGTGGAGGGCCGGTTCGAGGGCGGCGTGTACGTGGGGACCCTCGAGAACAACGGCGTGGGGATCGCCCCCTTCCACGAGTTCGAGGACGTCGTCCCCCAGGAGCTCAAGGACAAGCTGGAGGAGCTCAAGCAGGGGATCATCGACGGCACGGTGTCCGTGAAGCCGGACGACTACCCGGCCTGACCTGGGGGCTCGAGCGTGCGGGGGGCGCGGGCCGGGTCCGCGCCCCCCTATCTATCCTAGGGGACGAGGATGAGGCTCGAGCTTCGGGGCATCACCAAGCGGTTCCCCGGCGTCCTGGCCAACGACCACGTGGACCTCACGGTGGAGGAGGGGGAGATCCACGCCCTCCTCGGGGAGAACGGCGCCGGGAAGACCACGCTCATGAACATCCTCTACGGCCTGTACCGGGCCGACGCCGGGGAGATCCTGATCGACGGGAGGCCCGTCCAGTTCGCCAGCCCCCGGGACGCCATCGCCGCCGGCCTGGGCATGGTCCACCAGCACTTCATGCTGATCCCCGTGTTCACCGTCACGGAGAACGTGGTCCTTGGGGTGGAGACCACGGGACCCCTGGGACTGCTGGACCGCCGGCGAGCCGCCGGCAAGGTGCGGGAGATCAGCGAGCGGTACGGGCTGGAGGTCCCCCCGGACGCCTTGGTGGAGGAGCTTCCCGTGGGCGTCCAGCAGCGGGTGGAGATCGTCAAGGCCCTGTACCGGAACGCCGAGGTCCTCATCCTCGACGAGCCCACGGCGGTCCTCACCCCCCAGGAGACCGAGGAGCTGTTCGAGGTCATGCGGTCCCTCCGGGCCGCCGGCAAGTCGATCATCTTCATCACCCACAAGCTCAAGGAGGTCCTGGCCGTGGCGGACCGCATCACCGTCCTCCGCCGGGGGCGGGTGATGGGCACCACCACCCCGGCCGAGACCTCCGAGGAGGAGCTGGCCTCCATGATGGTGGGGCGGGCGGTGGAGTTGGCCGTGGAGCGGGCCCCGGCCCAGGCGGCGGAGCCGGTCCTCGAGGTCCGCGACCTGGTGGTCCTGGACGACCGGGGACAGGTGGCGGTGGACGGGGTGTCCTTCGAGGTTCGGGCGGGGGAGATCCTGGCCGTAGCCGGGGTACAGGGCAACGGGCAGACGGAGCTCGTGGAGGCCATCACGGGGCTGCGTCCGGCAGTCTCGGGCTCCGTCCGGATCCTGGGGCGGGAGCTGGCCGGGGCCTCCCCGAAGCAGGTGCTCCGGGCCGGGGTGGCCCACGTCCCGGAGGACCGACAGCGAGACGGGCTGATCTTGGACTTCTCCGTGGCCGACAACCTGGTCCTCAACACCTTCGATGTGCCGCCCTTCGCCCGGGGGATCGTCCGCGACGAGCGGGCCGTGGAGCGGGCGGCCCAGGAGCGGGTGGCCGCCTTCGACGTGCGGACCTCGAGCCTGCGGGCCCCCGTGGCAACCCTCTCGGGCGGCAACCAGCAGAAGGTCATCGTGGCCCGGGAGTTGTCCCGGCCCATACGGCTCCTCGTGGCCAGCCAGCCCACCCGGGGCCTGGACGTGGGCTCCGTGGAGTACATCCACCGCCGGCTGCTCGAGAAGCGGGACCAGGGGGTGGCGGTGCTCATGGTGTCCGTGGAGCTGGACGAGGTCCTGGCCCTGGCCGACCGCATCGCGGTCATGTACCGGGGTCGGATCGTGGACGTCCTGCCGGCCGCCGAGGCCACGCGGGAGGGGGTGGGGTTGCTCATGGCCGGGGGCTCCCTGGAGGAGGCGGCGGCCAGTGCCTGACCGGGAGGAGGTCCGGCTCGAGGGCCCCGCCCCGCCCGTGGCGCCTCCGGAGGAGGAGGGGCGGGCGGCCGGGGAGGAGGTGGCGGCGGCCGCCGAGCGGGTCACCCTGGCGGCCGCCGCGGTCCGGGGGGTCGGGTGGCAGGAGCGTTTCGTGGTCCCCGTGCTGGCGGTCGTGGTGGCCCTGGCCGTGGGGGCCCTGGTCATCGTGTTCACCTCGGAGGAGCCCCTGCGGGAGTGGGCGGGGTTCTTCCGGGACCCCCTGGAGGCCCTGCGGGCCTCGGGGCGGGTGGTGGCCGATGCCTACCTGGCGCTCTTCCGCGGGGCGCTGGGGAGCGCCAACGCCCTCTCGGAGACGCTCCTCGTGGCCATCCCCCTCGTCTACACGGGGCTCTCGGTGGCCTTCGGCTTCCGGGCCGGCCTGTTCAATATCGGCGCCGAGGGGCAGCTCACGGCCGGGGCCATCCTGGCCTCCGCCGCGGGGTTCTCGCTGACGGGGCTGCCGGGGCCCCTCGTAGTGGGGGCGGTGGTGCTGGCCGGGTTCGTGGGGGGGGCCCTGTGGGGGGCGGTCCCGGGCCTGCTCAAGGCCAAGACCGGGGCCCACGAGGTGATCACCACGATCATGCTCAACTTCGTGGCGGGCTTCCTCGCCCTGTACCTCCTCCAGACCGCCTTCTTCCGCCGTCCGGACCGCCTGGACCCCATCTCCAAGCCCGTCCTGGAGGCCTTCCCCCGGGTGTTCGGCACCGGCGTCCGCCTCCACGCCGGGTTCCTGGTGGCCCTCCTCGTGGCCGCCCTCGTAGCCTGGGTCCTCAACCGGACCACCGTGGGGTTCGAGTTCCAGGCGGTCGGCGCGAACCCCGACGCCGCCCGGGCGGCCGGGATGAGCCCCACCCGCACGTTCGTCGTGGTCATGGCCCTGGCCGGAGGGATCGCGGGGATGGGGGCGGCCAACCAGCTCCTCGGGGTAACCCCCAGCCTCACCCCCGGCTTCTCCTCGGGGTTCGGCTTCGACGGCATCGCCATCGCCCTGCTCGGGCGGGCCCGGCCCGCCGGCGTGGTGGCGGCGGCCCTCCTGTTCGGGATCCTGCGGAACGGCTCCCGGTCGCTTCAGGCCGCCACCCAGATCCCGGTCGATATCGTGACGGTCATCACCGCCTTGGTCATCCTGTTCGTGGCCGCCCCCAGCCTGGTCCGGGCCATCTTCCGGCTGCGGAGGGGGGCGGGGCGGCCGGCGGGCCTCGGGGTGGGGTGGGGGCCGTGACGGTCACCGTCGGGGCCCTGGCCCGCGGGGGGGTCTCCGCCCGCCGGGAGCGGGCCGTGGGGATCTTCCTGCTCCTGCTGGCGGCGGCGGTGGCCTTCGGGTTCGGGCTGGGGACGGGGGCGGGGCTGGACTCCCGGTTCGGCCTCAACCCGGGTGGCGAGGTGCTGTTCAAGGTTCCCGACCTCGTGGTCCCCACCCGGGTCACCGCCTACGTCCTGGGCGGGGTCCTGGCCTTCCTGGCCGGGGTGCAGCTGACCCGGGGGTTCGGGCGGCGGACCAACGTGGTCCTGGGGGTCTCGGTGCTCCTCTTCATCCTGGCCTTCCTCACCTGGGCCGCCCGGGGCGGGGGGTTCAACCTGCTGGGCATGCTCCAGAGCACCCTGCGGGCCTCGGTCCCCATCACCTTCGGGGCCCTCTCCGGGGTGCTCTGCGAGCGGGCCGGGGTCATCAACATCGCCATCGAGGGGATGCTGCTCTCCGGGGCCTTCATGGGAGCCCTGGTGGGGAGCGTGGCCGACAACCTGTGGGTCGGGCTCCTGGCCGGGGCCATGGTGGGGGCGGTCCTGGGCTGGATGCTGGGCGTCCTCGCCATCCGCTACCGGGTGGACCAGATCATCGCGGGGACCGTCATCTACCTCCTGGCCATCGGGATGACGAGCTTCCTCTCGGCCCGGTTCCTCCAGCGGAACCAGGAGCTCAACAGCCCGGGCCGGTTCCAGCCGATCCGGGTCCCGTTCCTCTCCGACGTCCCCGTCCTGGGCCCCGTGGTCTTCCACCAGAACGTGTTCGTCTACCTCATGCTGTTCCTGGTCCTGGCCATCCACGTGGGCCTGTTCTACACGCGGTGGGGGCTCCGGGTGCGGGCCGTGGGGGAGCACCCCAGGGCCGCGGACACCGTCGGCATCCGGGTCCTCTTCACCCGGTACCGGAACGTGGTCCTCGGGGGGATCGTGGCCGGCATCGGGGGGGCCTACTTCACCCTGGGGTCGGTGGGGCGGTTCGACGAGCTCATGACCGGAGGGCGGGGGTTCATCGGGCTGGCCGCCATGATCTTCGGGCGCTGGAACCCCATCGGGGCCTTCGGGGCGGCCCTGGTCTTCGGGTTCGCCGACTCCCTCCAGGTCCGGCTCTCGATCCTGCAGGTCCCGATCCCCTCGGAGTTCCTCCTCATGGCCCCGTACCTGGCCACGATCCTCGTGGTGGCCGGGGCCGTGCACCGGGCCCGGCCCCCGGCTGCCGACGGCAAGCCCTACGTCAAGGAGTAGCGGTCGGCCCCCCGACCTCCGCCTCTTCCCCCAAATGACTAGACATTTGCCCGGCCGGTCGGCACAATGGACGCCGTGCGGACCAGGCTCACCGTGCAGGACGTGACCTACGAGCGGCTGGCCGGGGCCATCGACCACTCCCTCCTGCGGCCGGAGCTCACCCTGGAGGAGGTCCGGGCGGGCTGCGAGCTGGCCCGCCGGTACCGCGTGGCCTCCGTCTGCGTCCGCCCCGCCGACGTGGCCCTGGCCGCCGAGTTGCTCCGGGGGAGCGGCGTGGCCGTGGGGTCTGTGGTGGGGTTCCCCCACGGCTCCCACCACACGGCCACCAAGGTCTTCGAGGCCGAACGGGCCATGACCGACGGGGCCACCGAGCTCGACATGGTCATCAACATCGGCTGGCTCCGCTCGGGGGAGGACGAACGGGTCCGGGAGGACATCCGGGCCGTGGTGGAGGCCGCCCGGGGCCGGGCCCTGGTCAAGGTCATCCTGGAGAACGCCTACCTCGACCGGGACCAGAAGGTCCGGGGGTGCCGGCTGGCCGAGGAGGCCGGAGCCCACTTCGTCAAGACCTCCACGGGGTTCGCCCCCTCGGGGATGACCCTCGAGGACCTGGAGCTCATGCGGCAGAGCGTGTCCCCGGCCGTCAAGCTCAAGGCCGCCCACGGCGTGCGGGACCTGGACACCATGCTGGCCGTCCTCTCCCTGGGGGTGGACCGGGTGGGGGCCACCCGGACCGCCGCCATCCTGGACGAGTACCGGGCCCGGGCGGGGGCCTGACCCCGGGCCCTTGGCCTACAGACCCTCGGCGGCGGCCAGGGCCGCCCCGATGGCGCCGGCCGTGGGCCCCAGGGCCGCTCCCACCACCACGACCTCGTCTGGGGGGACCAGCGAGAGCCGCCGGCGGATGGCCTCCCGGATGGGCCCCAGGATGAGCTCGCCGGCGGTGGCGATCCCCCCGCCCACGACGATCCGCTCCGGCCCCAGCACCGTGACCAGGTTGGCCAGGGCGATCCCCAGGTAGCCGGCCACGGTGGCCACCGCCTCCCGGCAGCGGCGGTCCCCTTCCCGGACCCCCGCGAACACGTCCTCGGGGGTGGGGCGGCCGGCCAGAGCGGCCAGCGCCTCCCCCTTGGCCAGGGCCTCCACGCAGCCCCGGTTGCCGCAGCCGCAGCGGGGGCCGTCGGGGAGGACGGTCTGGTGGCCGAGCTCCCCGGCCACCCCCCAGGCGCCCAGGTGCAGGCGGCCGTCGACCACGAGGCCTCCCCCCACCCCGGTCCCCAGGGTCACGCCCACGAGGGTCCGGCACCCCCGTCCGGCCCCCATCCGGGCCTCGGCCAGGGTGAAGGCCCGGGCGTCGTTGACCAGGGTCACGGGCACCCCCAGCCCCGCCGCCAAGGGCTCCCGCAGGGGCTGGCCGGGCCAGGGCCCGGGCAGGTTGGGGATGAGGACCGCCCGGCCGGTGGCGGGGTCGAAGAGCCCGGGCACGCCGAGCCCGGCCCGGGCCACCGGCCCGTGGGTCTTCACGGCCTCCCGGCCCAGCTCCACCAGGCGGGCCACCACCGCCTCGGGGCCCCGCTGGGCGAGCGTGGGGGCGGTGGCCGAGGCCACCTCCCGGTAGCCCCCCTCCCCGGACTCGAGGACCACCGTCTTGACGTTGGTCCCGCCGAGGTCCAGGCCCAGGAACCGAGGCCCCGTCACCGCTGCGCTCCCGTCACTGCAGCACGTCTTGCTCGTCCCTGTGGAGGACGGCCTCGAAGACGTACCGCCGGGCGGCGTACCGGGTCTCGGTGTGTTCGAGGGGCCGGCCGCGTTGGTCGGTGATCACCCGTCGTTCGCAGAGCAGGACGTCCCTGGGCCCCAGCTCGAGGAGCCGCCGCTCGGTGGGGGTGGCGAGCCGGGCCGACACCCAGGACTGGGCCCGGGTGGGGACCCGGCCCAGCCGCTCCATGGCGGCGTGCAGCGAGCCCCGCTCCAGGTCCTCGGCCAGCACGGGAGCCAGGTCCGGGACCAGGACGGCCCGCTCGATGGCCATGGGCACGTCGTCGGCCAGGCGCAGGCGTTCGAGGACGGCCACCCGTTCGCCGGGGCGCAGCCCCAGGGCCTCCACGTCCTCGGGGTCGGGGTTGCGGACCTCGGCCAGGAGGACGCGGGAGCTGGCCCGGAGCCCCCGCCGGCGCATGCTCTCGGTGAACGAGAGGGGGGACCCGAGCAGGCGGGGGACCGGGCGGGGAGCCACGAACGTCCCCTGGCCCCGGCGCCGATAGCAGAGGCCCTCGTTGACGAGGACCTGGACCGCCTGGCGGGCGGTCATCCGGCTCACCGAGAAGCGCCGGCAGAGGTCGGCGTCGGAGGGAAGGCGGTCGCCGGGGGCCCCCGCCGCCACGAGGGCCCGCAGGTACCTGGCGATCTGTCCGTAGCGGGGCTCCGGCGCCGGCCGCATCCGCTTGACGGCCTCCTGTCTATCTCTTAGGCTTCCCTTGTCTAGACATTAGTCCGGGAGCGGGCCCACCGACCGCGCGGGTGGCCCGCCGGGTGGCCGACCATCCCGAGAGGGTAGGGGAGTGCCGCAGACGGTACAAGGACGGTGGCTCGCGGAGGCCCGCCGGCTCCTGGACCGGATCGAGGAGTCGCAGCTGCAGCCCATCGCCCGGGCCTCCGAGCTGTGCGCCGAGGCCATCGCCGCCGGGGGACTGGTCCACCTGTTCGGGACGGGCCACTCCCGGATTCCCCTGGAGGAGATGTTCCCCCGCTACGGGTCCTACCCCGGTTTCCACCCCATCGCCGAGCTCTCCATGACGTTCCACACCCAGGTGGTGGGGGCCAACGGGCAGCGACAGGCCATGTTCATCGAGCGGGTGGAGGGCCTGGCCGAGCAGATCCTGGCTAACTTCGAGTTCGGGCCTCACGACGTGATGATGGTCTTCAGCGCCAACGGCCTGTCCACCGTCCCCGTGGAGGTGGCCATGGGGGCCCGGAAGCGGGGGCTGCCGGTGGTGGCCGTGACGTCCGTGGCCCAGTCCCTGGCCGGCCGACCCCTGCACCCCTCGGGGACCCGGCTCCTAGACCACGCGGACGTGGTCATCGACCTCTGCACCCCGCCGGGGGACGCCCTGGTCACGCTGGAGGGCACGGAGGTCACGCTGGGGCCGGGCTCGACCGTCGCCTACGCGGCGGTGGTGAACGAGCTCAAGGTCCAGACTGCGGCCCTGCTCGTGGCCCGGGGCGCCCTGCCCCCCGTGGTGACCAGCCCGGCCCTGGTGGGGGAGGAGCGCGCCGCGGCCCTGTTCGAGGCGGCCTACCGGGACCACGCGAGGAGGTACGCCCGGGTCCTGGCCGGGGCGGACCGGCCCGACCGGGCAGGCGAGGAAGGCGGACGGACGACGAGAGGAGGAAAGGAGCGGCCATGAAGGTGCACCGACATATCCGGTGGCTGGCGGCCCTGGCCGTCCTGGGCCTGGTGGCGGCGGCCTGCGGAGGGGCCGAGGAGGGGCCCCGGGGCCGGGAGGGCCCGTTCACCATCGGGGTCAGCAACACCCTGGTGGGGAACCAGTGGCGGGAGCAGATGATCTGCGCCATCAAGGCTCAGGCCCGGGTGAGCGGGGTGGTGGACCGGGTCATCCTGGCCAACCGGAACACGGACGCCACCGGGCAGATCGCCGACATCGAGAGCCTCATCGCCCAGGGGGTGGACGCCATCATCGTGAACCCGGCGGACCGGACGGCCCTGGACGACGTGATCCGGGAGGCCACTCAGCAGGGGATCATCGTGATCTCCGTGGACCAGGCCGTGACGGCCCCCGAGGCCTACAACGTGACCAACGACCAGGTGGCCTACGCGGAGATCGGGGCCCGGTGGCTCTTCGAGCAGCTGGGCGGCCACGGCAAGGTCGTGGAGATGCGGGGCTTTGACGGCCACCCGGCCGACACCGACCGGCACGAGGGGTTCATGAAGGCCCTCCAGGACTACCCGGACATCGAGGTGGTCAAGTCGGTGTTCACGGGGTGGGACCCCTCCACCGGGGCCCAGCAGGCCCTGGAGATCATCACCACGATGGACGTGGACGGGATCTGGACGTCGGGCATCGACTACCCGGTGGTGGAGCAGTTCCTGAACGCCAACGTCCCGTTCGTCCCCATCGTGGGGGCCGACAACAACGGGTTCATCAAGCAGCTCATCGAGCTCAAGGACCAGGGGCTCGTGGGGGCGGCCGTGACGAACCCGCCGCCTGTGGGCGGGGTGGCCACCGCCATTGCCATCGACCTGCTCACCGGCCGGAAGCAGCACCCCAAGAACACGCTCCTGACGCCCAAGCTCTACGACAACGTCAACAACCTGCAGGAGCTTAAGGAGCTGTACCGGCCGGACCTGCCGCCGGGCTTCGTGTCGACCATCGAGATCCCGCCGTGGACCACCTACACCGACCAGGACGTCCTGGCCTGCAAGGGCCCGGGCGAGTAGGGTAGGCGCGGAGGAGGAAGGGGCCGGGTGCCGCCCCGTCACCCGGCCCCGCCTCACCTGGGGACGGACGTGAGCCAGCGACCCCCGCTGCTCGAGGCCCGAGGCATCGCCAAGCGCTACGGGAGCGTGGTGGCCCTCCGGTCGGCGGACCTCACGGTGGCGGCCGGGGAGGTCCACGCACTCCTGGGAGCCAACGGCGCCGGCAAGAGCACCCTGGTCAAGATCCTGGCCGGGGTGATCCCGGCGGATGCGGGCACGGTCCGGGTGGACGGCGCCCAGGTGGCCCTGCGCTCGCCGGCCGAGGCCATGCGGGCCGGCCTGGCCACCGTGTTCCAGGACCCCGCCCTCATCCCGGACCTCACCGTGGAGCACAACCTCCGCCTGAGCGGCCTGGAGCCGGAGCGGATCCGCCCCTGGCTGGCCCGGGTGGGCCTGGCCGGGCTGGACCTCGGCGCGGTCGTCCGCGAGCTTCCCCTCCCGGTCCTCCGGCTCCTCGACCTGGCCCGGGCCCTGGCCCACGAGCCGCGGCTGCTCATGCTGGACGAGATCACGGCGGCCCTGCCGGCGGACCAGGCCGAGCGCGTGTTCTCGGTCATGGCCGACTGGCGGGCGGGGGGCCGCTCGGTCCTGTTCATCACCCACCGGCTGGCTGAGGTCCTTCGGGTGTGCGACCGGGCCACGGTCCTGCGGGACGGCCGGCACGTGGCCACCCTGGTCCCGGGGGAGGGCGGGGAATCCCGGCTGGTGGAGGCCATGCTGGGGGAGGTGGCGGCGGTCACGGCGGGGCCGGCCCGGGCCCGCGAGGGGCGGACCGAAGCCCCCGTGGCCCTGGAGGCCCGGTCCCTGACCTCCCGCGGGTCCCTGCGGGGGGTCTCGTTCCGCCTCCACCGAGGGGAGGTCCTGGGGCTCGTGGCCCTGGAGGGGCAGGGGCAGGACCGCCTGTTCGAGGTCCTCTCCGGGGCCCGGCCCTACGACGGGGGGGAGCTGCTCGTGGACGGCCGCCCCTTCCGTCCTCGCTCGCCGTTCGACGCCATCCGCCACGGCGTGGTGCTCGTCCCGGCCGACCGCCTCCAGGCCCTCCTCCCCCAGCGGCCGGTCCGGGAGAACCTGGCCGCCGCGCTGTACAACCGGGTCGCCCGGTGGTTCTCGCTCCTCCGCGACGAGGAGGACCGGGTCCGGCGGGTGGTGGAGCGCCTGGCCATCGACGTCCGGGCCCAGCGGCAGGCCCGGCGGCTCTCCGGCGGCAACCAGCAGAAGCTGGTGGTGGGCCGGTGGCTGGTGGGGGGCTTCCGGGTGCTGCTGTGCTTCGACCCCACGCGAGGCATCGACATCCAGACGAAGGAGCAGATCTATGGGCTCCTGCGGGAGCTGGCCGACGAGGGGGCGGCCGTCCTCTACTACACGAGCGAGCTCCAGGAGATCCCCTTGATCTGCGACCGGGTCCTCGTCATGTACGGAGGGACCGTCGTCCACGAGCAGGAGGCAGCCACGGCCGACGAGGCCACCCTCCTCAACGCCGCCCACGGCTTGCAGGAGGCGGCGGTCTGAGGGAGGCGGACGTGGGCGCGGTGGGGCAGGTCGTGGCGGGTCGGCTGGGCGGGGAGTGGCGTCGCCTGGTCCGGCGCCACGGCTGGACGGTGGGGGTGTGGGGGCTCCTGGTGCTCCTCCTCCTGTGGTACGCGGCGCTCATCCCCCGGTTCGGCCCCTTCGCCATCGCCTCCATCGCCAAGAACAGCCTCCCCACGGCCTACCTGGCGGTCTCGCAGGCCGTGGTGGTCATCGCCGGCGGGATCGACCTGGCCGTGGGCTCCATGATGGTCCTGGCCAACTGCGTCTCCGCCCTGCTCATGGAGGGGCAGTCCTTCGGCACCACCGTCCTCATCGCGGTGGGCGTGGTGGCGGGGGCCACTCTCCTCAACGCCCTGGTGGGCTGGGTGATCGTGACCTCCCGGATCCCGGACATCATCGTGACCCTGGCCACGCTGTTCGTCTTCGGCGGGGCGGCCCTCATGGTCCTGCCCTCGCCGGGCGGGGGGACCAGCGGGGGCCTCCGGTTCGTCTTCACGGGGTCCACCTCCGGCGTGGGCAGCAACTACTGGCCGTCCCTGGTGGCCCTGGCCGTCCCCCTGGCCGTCCTCGCGGCCTGGCTGGGACGCACCCGCACCGGGCTGTCGTTGTACGCGGCGGGCAGCGACCCCAACGCCGCCTACCTCTCCGGGCTCAACACCCGCAGGGCCAAGGTCCTGGCCTACGCCATCGGCGGGGCCTTCGCGGCCCTGGCCGGGCTGGCCGTGACGGCCATCACGGCCACCGGGGACCCCAAGTTCGCCAACGCCGCCAACGGGACCCTCAACAGCGTGGCCGCGGTGGTCCTGGGCGGGGTGGCCCTCACGGGCGGGGTGGGCTCGGTCATCGGGGCGGTGGCGGCCGGGGTCGTCCTCTTCATCCTGAAGCCCATCCTCACGGCCATGGCCATCGACCCCAACACCGCCCAGGTCATCCAGGGGCTGCTCATCATCGGGGTGATGATGGTGGCCGGCCTCCTCGAGCTGCGGCGCCGGAGGGCGGGGTGAGCACGGACCTCAACCGCCGGACCGAGGAGGTGGCCCCCCCGGCCGTGGCCCGGGAGCGGGCCTGGGGCCGGCTGTTCTCCGACCACCCTCTGCTGGTCCTCGGCGGGGTGCTCGTGGTCCTCGTCCTGGTCACGGGGGCCATCGAGCCCGACTACCTGAGCCTGCGGGGGCTGCGCAACACCCTGCTCCTGGCGGCGCCCCTGGGGATCCTGGCGGCGGGCCAGACCATCCTCATGCTCACCCGAGGCATCGACCTCTCCATCGCCATGGTGGCCACGGCCTCCGCGTACGTGGCGGGCAACCAGTCCCCCAACGGGGCCGGGGTGGCCATCGCCCTGGCGCTGGTCGTGGGCTCGGCGGCGGGGGCCCTGAACGGGGTCGGGGTCGGGGTGTTCCGGGTGAACCCCCTCATCATGACCCTGGCCATGGCCGGGATCCTCCTGGGGCTGTTCACCCAGTGGGCCCAGACGTTCCTGCAGGGCTCCACCTCGGTGGCCCCCTTCATCCGGACCCTGGGCGGGGGGTCGTTCTTCGGCAACCGGGTCCCGTGGAACGTCTTGGTGTGGGCCGGCGTGGCGGTCGTCGTCATCTGGGGCCTACGGCGGACCGGCCTGGGGCGGATGCTCTACGCCGTGGGGGACAACCCGGAGGCGGCCAGGCTGGCCGGGGTCCGGAGCTGGCAGGTCCTTTTGGCCGCCTACACGCTGGCCGGCTTCTTCGCCGCCCTGGGAGGCCTGCTCTTGGCCGGCCAGTCGGGGGCGGTCGACCTCCAGCTGGCCCAGAACTTCCTCCTCCCCTCGGTGGCGGCCTCGGTGATCGGAGGGACCTCGATCTTCGGGGGGGTGGGGACCTACTCGGGGACGATCCTCGGGGCCCTCATCCTGAGCGTCCTCAACTCCATGCTCACCTTCCTCAACGCCGGCCAGGCCGTGAAGCAGGTCGTGTACGGGACCATCGTCCTGGCCCTGGCCTGGCTGTACGCCGCGGTCACCAGGAGGGAGTGAGCCGGTGGGCCTGAGCGACCTGAGCGCGGCCGTGGTGGGGGTGGGGTTCGTAGGGGTGGCCCACGTAGAGGCCCTGCGCCGCCTGGGGGTGCGGGTGGCCGGGGTGGTCGGCTCCGACCCCGAGCGGGCCAGGCGGAAGGCGGAGGCCGCCAACCTCCCTCGGGTCTACGGGAGCCTGGACGAGCTCCTGGCCGACCCCGACGTGGACGTGGTGCACGTGGCCAGCCCCAACCACGTCCACGCCGAGCAGGTCCGCGCCGTCCTTGAGGTCGGCAAGCACGTGGTCTGCGAGAAGCCCCTGGCCCTCTCCAGCGCGGAGACGGCCGACCTCCTCCGCCGGGCCGAGCGGAGCGGCCTGGTCCACGCCGTCTGCTACAACGTCCGGTTCTACCCGCTGTGCCACCAGATGCGGGCCATGGTCCGGGCCGGGGCCATCGGCGAGCCCCGGTTCGTGACCGGGTCCTACCTCCAGGACTGGCTGCTGCTGCCCACGGACTGGAACTGGCGCCTGGAGCCGGAGAAAGCGGGGCCCCTGCGGGCCGTGGCGGACATCGGCTCCCACTGGCTGGACCTGGCCGCCTTCGTCACCGGGCGGCGGGTGGTAGAGGTCCTGGCCGACCTCCACACCTTCGTCCCCCGCCGCCGCCACCCCCCGGGCCCCGTGGAGACCTTCGCCGCTGCGGCGGAGGGCGAGCTCGTGGAGGAGGAGGTCCACTCGGACGACGCCGCCGGCATCCTGCTGCGGTTCGAAGGCGGGACCCGGGGCGTGCTGGCCGTCTCCCAGGTGGCGGCGGGGCGGAAGAACGCCCTGTGTCTGGAGGTGGACGGCTCCGAGGCCTCCCTGGCCTGGTGCTCGGAGGACCCCGACCGGCTGTGGGTGGGGCACCGGGGACGGCCCAACGAGCTCCTCCCCCGGGACCCCGCGCTGGTGGCCCCCGAGGTCCGGCCGGTGGTGGGCTACCCGGGTGGGCACGTGGAGGGCTACCCCGACACGTTCCGGGCCCTGTTCGCCGCGGTCTACGCGGACGTGGAGCGGGGCCAGCCTTCGCCCGCCCCCGCCTACCCCACCTTCGCCGACGGCCACGAGGCGCTGTGCGTGCTGGATGCCGTGGCCCGGAGCGCCCGGGAGGGGCGGTGGGTCGCGGTGGAGCGTCGGAGAGAGGAGGAAGGAGCATGAAGCTCGGGTTCATCACCGCGCCGTTTCCCACCACTCCGCTCACCGAGGTGGCGGACTGGGCGGCGGCCAACGGGTTCGAGGTCCTCGAGCCCTGCTGCTGGCCCAAGGGGGAGGGCCCCACCCGACGCTACGGCGGGGTCTGCCACATCGACGTGGACGGCTTGACCGAGGCCCGGGCCAAGGAGGTCGTGGAGGACCTGCGAGGCCGGGGCATCGAGATCTCCGCCCTCGGTTACTACCCGAACCCCCTGCACCCCGACCCCGCCCACCGCCGGGCGGTCATCGACCACCTGAAGAAGGTCATCACCGCCGCTTCCCTCATGGGGGTGCCCGTGGTGACCACGTTCATGGGGGCGGACCACACGAAGACCCAGCGGGAGAACTGGGAGGACGCCAAGGTGGTGTGGCCGGAGATCGTCCGGCACGCCCAGGACTCGGGGGTGAAGATCGCCATCGAGAACTGCCCCATGATCTTCTCCCGGGACGAGTGGCCGGGCGGCCACAACCTCGCCTACTCGCCCTCCATCTGGCGGACGATCTTCGAGGAGTTCGGGGAGACCGTGGGGCTCAACTTCGACCCCTCCCACCTCGTGTGGCTCATGATCGACATCGAGGCCGCCATCCTCGAGTTCGGGGAGCGCATCTACCACGTGCAGGCCAAGGACGTCCAGATCGACCGGAAGGGCCTCTACGAGCACGGGGTCATGTCGCTGGGGATCGGCTGGCAGGTGCCCCGGCTCCCTGGCCTGGGCGACGTGAACTGGGCCCGGTTCTTCTCGGCCCTGTACCGGGTGGGCTACGACGGCGCCATCTCCATCGAACACGAGGACCGCGGGTTCGAGGGGAGCGACGAGCTTGTGAAGCGGGGGTTCCTGCTGGCCCGAGACGTGCTCGCCCCCTACGTGAAGTGACCGGGGTCTGGGCCTCCGTCCCCCGCTACGGCTCCTTCGACGTGGTCGTGGTGGGCTCGGGCTCGGCCGGGTCTACGGCGGCCATCGCCTCGGCCCGCCTGGGGGCCCGCACCCTGCTCCTGGAGAAGCTCCCGTTCCTGGGGGGGACCTCCACCGCGGTCCTGGACACGTTCTATGGGTTCTTCACCCCGGGGGAGCGGCCCCGGAAGGTCGTCGGTGGGCTCGCCGACGAGGTGGTGGCGGAGCTCCGGCGGCTGGGACGGGTGGTGGAGCGGCCCAACACCTACGGAGCGGGGACGGGCATCACCTACCTCGCCGAGCACCTCAAGGTGGCCTGGGAGCGCCTCGTGGTGGGGGCGGGAGCCCGGGTCCTCCTCCACGCCTTCGTCCAGGACGCCGCGGCCTCGGGGGGACGGGTCACCGAGCTCATCGTGGCCACCAAGGCCGGGCTCCGGCGGGTGGGCGCGACGGTGGTGGTGGACGCCTCGGGCGACGCCGACGTCTGCTACCACGCGGGCTTCGGGTACGAGCTGGCCGGGGAGCTGGAGCCGGCCCAGACCCTCACCACGACCTTCCGGATGGCGAACGTGGACCGGGCCCGGCGGTCGGGGGTGAGCCGGGCCGAGCTCCACCGGCTCATGGCCGAAGCCGCCGAGTCGGGGGCCTACCGCCTCCCCCGTCGGGAGGGAAGCGACCACGTGACCCCCGTGGAGGGGGTGACGGCCACCATCATGACCCGGGTGGAGCACGTCCGCCGGGTCGGAGACCGGGTGGTGAACGCCACCGACCCCGACGTGCTCACCGAGGCCGAGATGGAGGGCCGCCGCCAGGCCCTGGAGTACGCCCGGTTCCTCGTGGACCGAGTGCCGGGCTACGAGCGGGCCTCCCTCGTGGCCCTGGGCACCCAGATCGGCCTCCGGGAGACCCGGCGGGTGTACGGGGACTACCGCCTGACCAGGGAGGACGTCCTCGGGGCCCGGCAGTTCCACGACCAGGTGGGGCTGTGCGGGGCCCCCCTCGAGGACCACCTCCCGGGGACCGGGACCCGCTGGGAGTACCTCCCGGAGGGGGCGGCCGTGGGCATCCCCTTCCGCACCCTCGTGGTCCGGGACGCGGAGAACGTGCTCGTGGCGGGGCGGTGCTTCTCGGCCACCCACGACGCGCACGCCGCGGTGCGGTCCATGGCCCAGTGCATGGCCATGGGCCAGGCGGCGGGCACCGCGGCGGCCCTGGCCGTGGCCCACGGGGGCGAGGTCCGGGCCGTCCCCCTGGGCCGGCTCCTGGACCGGCTGCGGGCGGACGGGGCCATCCTCTCCCTGGAGGCCGCCGCGCCGGTGTGAGGTCGGGGTGAAGGCCCGGACGGTCCTGGGGGACGTGGCGGCCGAGGACCTCGGCCTGACCTACGCCCACGAGCACCTCATCGTGGACTCCCCCCTGGTGGCCGAGCGGTTCCCCCACATCCACCTGCCGTCGGTGGAGGAGGCCGTGGCCGAGGTCCGGGCCTGCGCGGCGGCGGGGGTGCGGACCATGGTGGACGCCATGCCCTCCGGGGCGGGAGGCGACGTCCGCCGGCTGGCCCAGGTGAGCCGGGCCACCGGCGTGCACGTCGTGGCCGCCACCGGCGTGCACACCGCCCGCTACTACGAGGAGGGCGCCTGGGCCCTGACCGACGGGCCGGAGGCCCTGGCCGCCCGGTTCCGGGCCGACCTGGAGGCGGGGGCGGGCCCGGCGGGCGGGGAGCGGGACGAGGCGGGGCCGGACAGTTCCCACGGGGCCCGGCACCGGGCCGGGGTGGTCAAGGTGGCCACCCTGGGCGAGCGGCCCGACGGGGCCGAGCGGCGGGCCTTCGAGGCCGCCGTCCAGATCCAGCGGGAGGTGGGTGCCCCCGTCCTCACCCACTGCGAGGGCGGGCGAGGAGGAGTGGCCCAGGTGGAGCTCCTGCGGGACCTGGGGGCCCGCCTGGACCGGGTGGCCCTCTCACACACGGACAAGGTCCCGGACCCGGCCTACCACCGGGAGCTCCTGTCCTCCGGGGTGAGCCTGGTCTACGACCAGGCCCTCCGCCAGCCCCCCGACGAGCGGCGGGGGACGGCGTGGCTGGTGGCCGAGATGCTCTCCGAGGGATTCGGGGACCGGGTCCTGCTCGGGACCGACGGGGCCCGGCGGTCCCTGTGGGGCACGCTCGGGGGGTCCCCGGGCCTGGCCTGGCTGGCCGCGGAGTTCACCCGGGTCCTCGCCTCCTGGGGGGTGGACGAGGCCGCGTGGCGGCGGCTGTTCGTGGCCAACCCGGCCCGGTTCCTGGCCTTCGTACCGTGAGACGGCCCGGGCGGTGGCCCGGCGGTCAGGTGGTGGTGGCGCCGCCCACCACGAGGTCCATGAACTCCCCCGTGTCCCTGTGCTTGAGGATCATCTTCCGCCGCCCGTCGGGCAGCACCTCGGACTTGATGAGGACGTGGCCGTCGTAGGTCTGCACGGTGGGGGAGATCCTGGGGGTGGTACCGCCTCGCCACTCGAGCTCCACCGGCTCCCAGTTCTTCGACCGGGCCGAGCGGTAGCAGGCGTCCATGATGGCGTTCACCACGTAGCCGTCGTAGAAGGTCTCCTGGGGAGGGCGGCCCTGGTCCATGGCCTCGAACATGTCCGTGAACATGTCCACGTAGCCCAGCTCGCCCACCTCGTCCCCCACGGGGAACAGCCACCCCGTCTCGGTCTCGGCCTTCTCGGCCACGTAGCCGGCGCTCCCGCCGGCGACGAACATCTCGAAGCCCGTGCGCAGGAAGTGGTTGAGCCAGATGGTCCCGTGGGTGCCGGCCACCTCGTCCCGCAGGTCCATGCCGCCCCGGAACGTCCAGCTCACCTCGAACTGCCCGATGGCCCCGGACTCGAACCGGATGAGCCCGATGGCGTTGTCCTCGTCGTCGATTGGGTGGACGAACGTGTCCGCCCAGCACATGACCTCGAGGGGCCGGTTGTCCTTACCCACGAAGTTCCTGATGATCTCGATGCAGTGGCAGCCCAGGTCGACGATGGCCCCGCCTCCCGTGAGCCGGCCATCCCAGAACCAGGCCGAGTGAGGGCCGGGATGGGTCTCCCGGGAGCGCACCCAGGTCACCTGTCCGATGGCCCCGTCCCGCACCGCCCGGAGGGACTTGAGGGTCTTGGGGGTGTAGACGAGGTCCTCCAGGTAGCCGGCGAACACCCCGGCCCGCTCAACGGCGTCCAGGATCCGGCGGGCCTCCTCGGCGTTGCGGGCCAGGGGCTTGGTGCACAGCACGGCCTTCCCGGCCTGGGCGGCGAGGCTCACGGCTTCCTCGTGCAGGTGGTTGGGCAGGCCCACCACCACGACGTCCGTGTCGGGGTGCTCGACGGCCTGCTTCAGGTCGGTGGTGCTCTCGGGGATCCCCCACCGCTCCCGGAAGGCCCGCCCCCGCTCCTCGGTCCGGGAGTAGACGACCCGGACCCGGTCCTGGCCGCGGCGGCCGTGGAGGGTGGCCGTGTAGAACTCCCCGATGAGCCCGGTCCCCAGCATGGTCACGGAGTGTGCCGGCATGGTCAGGTCCCTCCTCGCGTTCGTCTCGTCGGGCCCCCGGTCGGGCCGTCGTCTCGGGGCGGCAGAATTGTATAGACATGCTTCGGGAGCCCGCAAGGCGGCGGGGGACCGCAAGGCGGCCCCGGAGCCGGCTCCGCTGGCCGTGACCCGGAGCGGCCCGCGTCCCTGGGAGACACCGTGAGCCGGCGGCTGGGGGTGGCCCGGGCCCTGGTGGGGACCACCCTGCTCCCCGGGGACGTGGCGGTGGACGCGGAGGGGGCGGTCCTGGAGGTGGGGGTGAGGCCTCCCGGGCGGGGGGGAGTGGCCGTCCCCGGGTTCGTGGACCTCCAGGTGAACGGCTTCGCGGGGGTGGACTTCCTGGCCGCGGACGCCGCGGGCTACCGGGAGGCCGGCCGGGCCCTGGCCGCAACGGGCGTGGTGGCCTTCCTTCCCACGTTCGTCTCCTCGCCCGTGGGGGCCTACGAGGCGGCCCTTCGGGAGGTGGCCGGGGCGGGGGAGACCGGCGGGGCCAGGGCCCTGGGCGTCCACCTGGAAGGGCCCTTCCTCTCGCCCCGCTGGCACGGGGCCCACAACCCCGAGCACCTCCGGGACCCGGACCCCGCCCTCCTGGAGCGGCTCCTGGAGCTGGGCCCGGTCCGCCTGGTCACCCTGGCCCCCGAGCTCCCCGGCGGGCTGGAGCTGGTCCGGGCCCTGGTCCGGCGCGGCGTGGTGGTGGCTCTGGGCCACACCGACGCCGACGCCCCCGCCGCCCACGCGGCCTTCAACGCGGGGGCCCGGGCCCTGACCCACGTGCACAACGCCCACCGCCGGTGGGCGGCTCGGGACCCCGGGGTGGCGGGGGCGGCCCTGGCCCGGGGGGACGTCACGGTCACGGCCATCGTGGACGGGGTCCACCTGGCCCCCGAGACCGTGGTGCAGGTGGCCCGGTGCGCCGGGGAGCGCCTGGCCCTAGTCACCGACGCCATCCAGGCGGCCGGGCTGGGTCCCGGGACCTACGCGCTCGGGGACCGGACGGTTGAGGTCCGGGGAGGGGAGGCCCGCCTCCCCGACGGGACGCTCGCCGGGAGCGTGATCGCCATGGACCGGGCCGTCCGCAACCTGGTCGAGCTGGGGGTCCGGCTGGAGGAGGCGGTCCGGGCCGCCTCGTGGGCCCCGGCCCGGCTGCTGGGCCGGGCCGACCTGGGCGTCCTGGCCCCCGGACGGCCGGCGCACCTGACGGTGCTGGGCCCCGACCTGGAGGTCCGCCGGACGCTGGTGGGGGGCGTCGAGGCCTTCGCGGCCTGAGGCCCGCCCCGGCCTGCCCGGGGAGTCGGTGGTCGAGCCTTCGCGGCCTGAGGTCCGCCCCGGCCCGCCGGGGGGCAGGCGCGGACCTGCCCGGGTCGGGCGGAGCGGGGGTCGGCGCCGGACCGGTCAGGTCCGGGTGACCTTGCGCAGCCCGGGCGGGCGGTCGGGGTCCAGCCCGAGGAGCAGCGCCAGGCTGTGCGCCACCTGCTGGGCTCGGACGGTGGCGGGGACCGCGGCCAGGGGCTCGGGGAGGCCCGGGGGGAGGGGCAGGTCCGAGTGGGGGTCGTCCGAGCAGGTGAGGACCCGGGCACCGCGGGCCCGGAGGGAGGCCACGAGCTCCCCCACGTCCGCGGCCACCGGCCCGGCTACGGAGAAGGCCAGGAACGGGAAGCCCCGCTCCGCCACGGCCACGGGACCGTGGCGGAGGTCGGCCGAGGAGTAGCCGTCGGCCAGGACGAAGGTGGTCTCCTTGAGCTTGAGGGCGGCCTCCAGGGCCACCGCGTAGAGGTAGCCCCGGGCCACGCACACCAGCCCCGCCGCCCCCGTCAGGGTGCGGGTGGCCTCCCGGGCCTCGTCCCAGCGGTCCAGCACCCACCGGACGGCGTCCGGCACCCCCTCCCAGTCCCCCCGCCGCCAGGGCGGGACCCCGACGGCCTCCGTGACCAGGGCCAGGGCCACGAGCTGGGCCGTGAAGGTCTTGGTGGCCGGGAGCGCCGCCTCCCTCCCCGCCCCCAGGTCGACGCTGGCGTGGGCGGCCCGGGCCAGGGGGCTCCGGGGGTCGTTGGTCACGGCCAGGGTCCGGGCCCCGGCGGCCGCTGCCCGCTCCAGGACGGTCACCACCTCAGGCGTCCTGCCCGACTGGCTCACCGCCACCGCCAGGTACCCGCGGTAGTCGGGCCGCAGGCCGTAGTGGGTGAGAAGGCTGGGGGCGGCCAGGGCCACCGGCCGGCGGGTGGCTACCTCGAGGAGGTAGCGGGCGTAGACGGCCGCGTGGTCGGAGGAGCCCCGGGCCACGAGGAGGACGCCGGCCAGCTCCGGCGGGGCCACCGACCGCACCGCCCTTCGGACCTCGTCGGCCCGGTCCAGGAGGCCCGCGATGACCGCGGGCTGCTCCCCCATCTCGGCGGCCATGCGGTGCCCGGGCGCCGAACGGCGGCCCCCCGGCTTCCCGGCCTCGCGTCCCGCCACCGCTCAGGCCGGGACGATGGGGGTGAGCTCGGCGATGACGCAGGTGTCCCGCCACCGCCGAATGGCCGCCTCGGGCGGCCCGTGCCGGTCCCGCCGGCGGTCGGCGAGGAGGGCGGCCGCCCGCTCCCACTCGGGCCCCTCGAGGATCCGGACCGCGGCGTGGAACCGCCCCAGGGCGGTGTCCCGGTACTTCCGCCTGGTGATGACGACCAGGTCCCTGGCGTCGGGCAGCCCGGGGATGGACTGCTCCTCAAGGCTGGGCTCCTTGGAGGAGAGGACGTAGATCTTCCCGTTCTGGTAGACGAACCAGGCCGGGACCGTCACGTCCCGGCCCTCGAACTCGATCCCGATCCAGGCCACGTCGGACTTGCGCAGGCCGTCCTCCACCTCCCTGGGGAACCTGGCCGGCGGGGCCTGGAGCACCACCTGGAACTCGGTCTGGCCCAGGACCTCCCCCTCGAGGAGGAACGACGCCAGGTACACCCCGAGCTCCTCGAGGAAGGCGTCCTCCACCACGTCCTCCACCCGGGTGAGGTCCATGGAGCCCGACATCCACCTGGGGCGGGGGCCCACCCGGTGGGCCACCCGACCGGAGGGCGAGACTAGCTGGACCTCCTCCACCAGGTAGCCCGTGGGGGCCTTCCAGTCCCGGACCACGACGAAGGGGAGGGCCCGGGTGCCCGGGGCCAGGAGGTACACCAGGCCCTGGGCCATCTCGCCCTCGGCCTCCCGCTGGCGGAGGTCCAGGACGTTGGCGAAGACCAGCTCACCGGCAGGCACGGCGGGGGGAGGATAGTCGATGCCCGGCTCGCACGTCAGGCGGGCCCCGGAGGCGGGCGGTCCGGGCCTCCTCAGGTCATCCGCGCCAGCCAGAGCCTGGGCTCCTCGAGCTCCGGCATGGAGGGGAGGGCCTCCGGCGACTCCCAGACCCGGGCCAGCGTCGCCTCGTCCGTGAGCTCCGCCACGCGCTGGCAGAACGCCGCCCCCAACCGGTACTGCTCCAGCGTAACCTCCAGGCCGAGGAGCCGCTCCAGGGCCTCGCCGCCGGGGCGACCCTCCCGGTGACGGCGGAGAGCCTCCTCGATCCGGGGAGAGGAGGGGAGGATCCGCCGGGCGATGGCCCCGGTCACGTGGTCACCGTACCCCTCGGCCACCGCCACGAAGGCCTGGACCCGCTGGACGCGGAGGCGCTGCTCGGTGGTGGTGGCGTGCCCGAAGAGGTTGCCCACGCCCTCCAGGGCCCGGGAGAAGGCCTCGGGGTCGGCCAGGTCCACCCCCTCGAGCCTGCGCTCCAGGCTGGCCAGGTCCAGCTCGGCGTGCTCGACCAGGTCACGCACCAGGGCCGCGAAGTGCGGAGCGACCCAGGGCCGGGCGAACTCGAACCGGTGGGTGACCTCGTGCAGGGCCACCCAGGCCCGGAACTCGACCGGGGGGAGGCTCCAGTCCTTCTCGAACCGGGCGATGTTGGGGGCCACGAAGTAGAGGCTCCCGCCCGGCCTGGGCACGCCCAGGTCGAACTGCCCCAGGACCCGGTGGGAGAGGTGGCCGAGGACCGCCCCCACCTGGGCCCCGAGCAGGAGGGGGGCCACCCGCCGCATGAGCTCCCGGAACACCTCGGGGGACCCGCCCATCTCGGCCGGCACGGCCCGCAGCTCGGCGGTGGCGGCCTCCCCGATGACCGCGGCCAGCCGGGCCCCCACCGGGTCCAGCACCCCGGGCAGCGAACGGGTGTTGGCCTCCACCCACCGGCCGCGGGACAGGACCTCCACCCGGGTGAGCTCGGGCGGGGTGGGGAGCCCCGTGAAATCGGCCACCGCGAGCTCGGCCATCCGCACGGCCTCCTCCAGGGAGCGGACCTCCTCGGGCGTGGGGTGGCGGTCCTCCCCTCCCCAGGCGGCCACGGCGATGCCGATCTGGCGGGCCAGCTCCCAGTTGATGGGGCCGGTGGAGGCGAGGAGGACGCGCTGGATCTCCCTGAGCAGGGGGACGTCGCCGAGGATGTCCCCCAGCGGGACCTCGGGCCGCTCGCCGGGGGCGGGGTCCATCTCGAGGCCATTGTAGGGGCCCCAGGCCGTGCGGGACTCGTGGCCCTTTCGCAGGACCGGGCGACCGACGCTCCCGGTGGGTCCCCAGGTCCGGGGGGCGGGGGCGGAACAGGTGGGCCCGGATACACTAGGGCCGTGCGGGATCGGCTCCTGGTGCGGGTGACCGACGATTCCCTCGACCCCCTGGAGGCCCTGGCCTTCGTCTCCGACCCGGGGTCCGGTGGCACGGTCCTCTTCGCCGGGACCGTCCGCGACCACTCCGACGCCGGCCAGGTCACGGCCCTCGACTACGAGGCCTGGCGGGAGATGGCCGAGGCCAGGCTCCTCGAGATCGGGGAGGAGCTCCTCGAGCGGTGGCCGGTCCGCCGGGCCGCCCTGCTCCACCGGACGGGCCGGCTAGGGGTGGGGGAGGTGTCGGTCCTCGTGTGCTGTTCCGCCCCCCACCGCGGCGAGGCCTTCGAGGCGGCCCGCCACGCCATCGAGCGCCTCAAGGTGGACGTCCCCATCTGGAAGAAGGAGCTCCTGGCGGACGGGGAGTCTCGGTGGGTCATGGGGTCGTGATCCGCGCCGCGGCGGGGCGTCGCGGGCGGGGAGCCGCGGGGCTGCGGTGAGGCGGGCATGAGCCGAGACCTCGCCCTGGACCTCGGGACCGTGACCACGCGGGTGGCGGTGCCTGGCCGGGGCGTGGTGGTCTCCGAGCCCACGGTGGCCGCGGTCGACCCCCGGACGGGCCGGGTGCTGGCGGTGGGGAGGGCCGCCTGGGCCCTGGGATGGGAGCACCCGTGGGTGGCCGTGCACCGACCGGTCCACCGCGGGGCCATCACCGACTTCGAGGTGGCCGAGCGGATGCTGGCCGCCCTCCTCCGGCGGGCGGCAGGCTTCGGCCTGTCCAGGCCCCGGGTGGTGGTGGCCGTGTCCTCCCTGCTCACCCCCGTGGAGCGGCGGGCCGTGGAGGAGGCCGTGGTGGGAGCCGGGGCCCGGTCAGCCTCGCTGGTGGAGCGATCGCTGGCGGCGGCCCTGGGGGCCGGGCTCCCTCTCCACGAGGCCGTGGGGAGCATGGTGGTGGACGTGGGGGGAGGCACGACGGAGGCGGCCATGCTGGCCCTGGGAGGCCTGGCCACCTGCCGGGCCATCCCGGTGGGCGGCCTGGACATGGACCTGGCCATCCAGCGCCACCTGCGGACCGCCTACGACCTGGCGGTGGGGGAGGCCACGGCGGAGCGGGTCAAGCGGGAGGTGGGGACGGCCTACCCGACGGCCGAGCCGCTCGAGGTGGAGGTCCCCGGCCGGGATTTGGGGACGGGGCGGGCCCGGACTGTCCGGCTCCGCGCGAAGGAGGTCCGCGAGGTGCTGGACGGCGCGGTGGGGGCCATCGTGACAGTCGCCCGGGAGGTGCTCTCGGAGAGCCCGCCCGAGCTCGCCCACGACGTGCTGGAGACCGGGCTGTTCCTGACCGGCGGGGGAGGCCTCCTGCGGGGCCTGGACATGCGCCTGGCCCAGGCGTGCGAGGTCCCCGTCCACCGGCCGGACGAGCCCGTGGCCAGCGTGGCCCTCGGGGCGGGGCGAGTCCTCGCCCACCTCCGCGAGTACCGTCAGGCCCTCCTGGCCCCCGGACGGTGACGGTGTCCCGCAGCGGCCTGCGCCGGCTCGCGCTGGTCCTGCTCCCCCTGGGCCTGGTAGGGGTGGCCCTGGGGTTCGTTCGCCTGCCGTATTTCGTGGTGGAACCAGGCCCGGCCCAGGACGTGGTCTCCCTGATCCGGATCGGGGGCCACCCCACCTACCCGGGGCGGGGGAGGCTCCTGCTCACCTCGGTCCTCTTCGAGCCGGCCACGGCCTACGAGGCCCTGGTGGCCTGGTGGAGCCCGGTGGCCTCCGTCGTCCCCGAGCGGCAGATTCTGGGCCCCGGAGGCAGCGAGGAGGAGCGGCGGCAGGCCCTCTCGGAGATGGACACGAGCAAGATCGACGCGGCCTACGTGGTCCTCGCCCGGTACACCGCGTACCCCGAGGAGCACGGCCCCGGGGCGCTGGTGGAGAGCGTGATCCCTGGGAGTCCCGCCGACGGAAAGCTCTTCCCCGGGGACCTCATCGTCTCCGTCGACGGGGAGCCCCTGCAGGACGTGCAGGACCTCGGACGCCGGGTGCGGGCAGCCGGGGTGGGCCGGACCCTGACCCTCCGGGTGGAGGCCGGCGGGGCCAGCCGGACCGTCCGGGTGGCCCCCGCCCTCCTGCCCCGGGTGGCCCGGGACCGGCCGGTGATCGGGGTGAGCGTGGTGGAGCCCTTCCCCTTCCCCCTCTCCATGGAAAGCGGGGCCATCGGGGGTCCATCGGCGGGACTCATGTGGGCGCTGGGCCTGGTGGAGCTCCTCACCCCCGGGGACCTCACCGGCGGGCGGGTGGTGGCGGGGACCGGCCAGCTCGCGCTGGACGGCAGGGTCCTGCCCGTGCTCGGCGTGCCGGAGAAGGTGGCCGCCGCGGAGCGGGCCGGGGCCAGCGTGTTCTTTGCCCCGGCCCAGAACGCCCCCGAGGCCCGGGCCGTGGCCCGACGGCTCACCGTGGTGCCCGTGCGCACCTACCTGGACGCCGTCGCCTTCCTCCAGCGGGGACGGCCGTGAGGGCCGGCGTGGGGGCGGATGGCCCGGGCCGGACCGTGGCCGCCCAGGGGCCGGTGAGGGAGGGCCGATGGTGATCTCGGTCCGAGGGGGGCGGAGGCGGTGGCCCCTCGCCGTGGTGGCCGCCGTGGTGGCGGTCCTCGTCGTCCTCTCGGTCCTGTCGAGCTTCTACGTGGACCTGCTGTGGTTCCGGGAGGTCGGGTTCTCCCACGTCTTCTGGCGGATGTTCTGGGCCCGGGTCCTGCTGGGGACCGCGTTCGGCCTGGCCTTCTTCTGCCTCCTGTACGGCAACCTCCTGGTCGTCCACCGGGTCCGGCCCCGGTTCGTCCCCTTCTCTCCGGAGCAGGAGGCCATCGAGCGGTACCGGACCGCCCTGGAGCCCTACGTGGGCCGGATCCTCCCGGCCTTCTCCGCGGTGGTGGCCCTCTTCGTGGGGCTGGGGGCCTCCGGGCAGTGGGAGACGTTCCTCCTCTGGCGGTTCCGGGGCCCGGTCCAGTTCGGGGTGGCCGACCCCCTGTTCGGGAGGGACGTGGCCTTCTACGTCTTCTCCCTGCCCTTCCAGAAGTTCGTCCAGGGGTGGCTGTTCTCGGCCCTGGTGGGGGTCACGGTGGTGACGGCCATCGCCCACTACCTGACGGGGGGGATCCGCCTGCAGGCCCCCCGGGAGCGGGTCACGCCCCAGGTCAAGGCCCACCTCTCGGTCCTGCTGGGGTTGATCTTCGTGGTCAAGGCCTGGGGCTACTACCTGGGGCGGTTCGACCTCCTCGTCTCCCCCCGGGGCGTGGTGACGGGGGCCTCCTACACCGACGTCCACGCCCAGCTCCCGGCCCTCACGGTCCTCGCCATCATCGCCCTGGTGTGCTCCCTCCTGTTCTTCGCCAACATCCGCCTGCGGGGGTGGGTATTTCCGATCCTGGGGGTGGGGCTGCTGGCCCTGGCCTCCATCGTGATCGGGGCCATCGTGCCCGCCGTGGTCCAGCGGTTCCGGGTGGCACCGCAGGAGCTCCAGCAGGAACGGCCCTACATCGAGCGCAACATCGCCTTCACCCGGCGAGCCTACGGGCTGGACCGGGTCCGCCTCGTCACCACCCCGGTGTCGCGGGAAGTGGAAGCCGAGGCGGTGGAGGCGAACGAACCCACCATCGAGAGCGTCCGTCTGTGGGACCCCGGCATCATCCGCCTGGCCTACGAGAACCTCCAGCGGATCCAGCCCTACTACGAGTTCCCCGACGTGGACGTGGACCGCTACGTCATCGACGGGCAGCGCCGGGTGGTGATGGTCTCGGTGCGGGAGGTCGCCCAGGCCGGGATCCCGGGGGGGCAGGCCACCTGGCAGAACCGCCACCTCGTCTACACCCACGGCTACGGGGCGGTGGCGAGCCCCGTGAACACGGCCACGCCGGAGGGGCTTCCGGTGTTCGAACTCCGGGACATCCCGCCGCCGCCCGACGCCGGCATCCCTCTGGACCCCGGGACCGGGGCCCAGGTGTATTTCGGAGAGCTCAGCCAGGTGCCCTACGTCGTGGTCCGCTCTGGGGCCCGGGAGCTCAACTACCCCCGGACCGGGACCCAGGAGGTGGTGGAGACCACGTACCAGGGGTCGGCCGGGATCGAGCTGGGGGACGTCTTCCGGCGCCTGCTGTTCGCCTACCGGTACAAGGACGTGAACCTCCTCATCTCCGACCTCATCACCAACGAAAGCCGGATCCTCATCAACCGGGACCTGCGCACCCGGGTGACGAAGGTCGCTCCCTTCCTCGCGTACGACGCCGACCCCTACGCGGCCATCGTGGGCGGGCGCATCGTCTACATCTGGGACGCGTACACCACGGCCGACCTGTACCCGTACTCCCAGCGGGTCAGCCTGGCCCAGGCCACGGATGGGGCACTGAGCGGCCGGGCCAACTACATCCGGAACTCCGTCAAGGTGGTCATGGACGCCTACAACGGCACGCTCCGCTTCTACGTGGTGGACCACACGGACCCGGTCATCCGCGTGTGGATGCGGGCCTTCCCCGGGCTGTTCACCACGGACCCTGCTCCCCGGTCGCTCCAGGAGCACTTCCGCTACCCGGAGAACCTCCTCCAAGTCCAGGCCTGGCTGCTCGCCCGGTACCACATGACGAACCCCCAGGCCTTCTACTTCAACAGCAACCTGTGGGCGGTGCCGAAGGACCCCGCGGACGAGGAGGGCCGGCGGCTGCTCCGCCCCTACTACGTGCTCACCAAGCTCCCCGGGGAGGCCGCCGAGGACTTCGTCCTGTTCATGCCCTTCACGCCCTTCAACCGACCCAACATGACCGCCTACCTGGCGGCCAAGTCCGACCCGGACGACTACGGGGAACTCGTGGCCTTCGAGTTCCCCAGCGGGGCGCCCCCGGACGGTCCCCAGCAGGTCTTCAACCGCATCAACGCCGACGACCAGTTCGCCCAGGAACGGACCCTCCTCGGCCAGGCCGGCTCCCAGGTGCGGTTCGGCAACCTCTTCATCGTCCCCATCGAGGACTCCTTCCTCTACGTCCAGCCCGTCTTCGTCCTGGCCCGGCAGGCGACCGCCATCCCCGAGCTCAAGCGGGTCGTGGTGGTGAACGGGGACACGGTGGTGGTGGGGACCTCGCTCACCGACGCCCTGGCCCGGGCGGTGGGACAGCGTCCGCCGGAGCAGCCGCCCCCGGGCGGGGGCCCCGCCCCGGAGGGCGTCCGGGAGCTCCTGGAGCGGGCGGTCGAGCACTTCGAGCGGGCCGACGCGCTCCTCCGACAGGGGGACCTGGCGGGCTACCAGCGGGAGATCGAGGCCGGCCGGGCCCTGGTGGAGCGGGCCCGGGCCCTGGCCGGGGGGCCCTCGCCCGCGCCGACCCCCTCACCGACGCCCTGAACGTCGCCCGGCAGGGCGGGCCTCGGTTGGCAGGGGGACGGACCCCTGCTAGCATGCGCATTGCGGGGTGGAGCAGTCCGGTAGCTCGCTGGGCTCATAACCCAGAGGTCGCAGGTTCAAATCCTGCCCCCGCGACGAGCCAGGAGCGGTGGGCCGTCCCTGAGGGACGGCCTCTGCTTTTCGTGCGTTCTCGCCCTCAGCGGACGCCCGCCACCTCGAGCGGAGGGCGAGAGCCGCCCTTGCGTCCCGGGCCCTCGAGGTCCAGGGACGGGAGCCAGGAGAGCCACCGGGGCAGGTACCAGTTCCGGTCGCCCAGGAGCTTCATGGCCGCCGGCACCAGGACCGACCGGACCACGGTGGCGTCGAGGAGGACCGCCACGGCCAGGCCGAACCCGAACTGCTGCATGGCCACGAGCTCGCCGGTGGCGAACCCGCCGAAGACGACCACCATGATGACCGCGGCCCCGGTGATGATCCCCCCGGTCCGGGCCAGGCCGTAAGCCACGGACTCCGTGTTGTCCCCGGTCTCGAGGAATCGCTCCCGGATCCGAGACAGGAGGAACACGTGGTAGTCCATGGACAGCCCGAAGAGGACCGAGAAGAGGAACAGGGGGAGCCAGGCCTCGATGGCCTCCACCTGTCGGAACCCGAGGAGGTCGGCGAGCCACCGGCCGGGGGCGGGGCCTCCTCGCTGGAAGACCAGCACCACCAGCCCGTAGGCGGCCCCCACCGAGAGCAGGTTCATCACGATGGCCTTGAGCGGCACGACCACCGACCGGAACACCACGGTGAGGAGCAGGAACGAGAGCCCCAGGACGAAGACGAAGACCACCGGGGTCGAGCTGTCCGTGAGGTCGAAGAAGTCCTTGTTGAACGCGGGCTGCCCGGTGACCAGCACCTCCGCGGGGACGCCGGCGAAGGCCCGCGGCACGTAGCGCTCGCGGATCCGGGCCACGGCCTGGACCGCGGCTGCCCCACTGGGGTCGCCGGCCGTGGGCACGGAGACCACGGTCAGGTCCCCCGCGGCGTCGGTCTGCACCGCGGAGGGGCCGACGCCGCCGTCCGCCGCCAGGAGCTCCCGGAGCCGCTCCACGGCGGCCCGGACCGCCGGGGAGCGGACGTCGCCCTCCACGACCACCTCGATGGGAGTGGTGAGGCCGCCGGCGAACTGGGTGGAGAGGACGGCGAAGGCCCGTCTGGACTCGGTGCGGTCGGGGAGAGTGCTGACTCCGGCGTTGCCGGTCTGGATCCGGAAGTAGGAGAGGGAGGCCACCACCAGGAGGCCCGAGGCGAGGACCAGGCTCAGGACCGGCCGGCGCATGACGGCGTGGGCCGCGCGGGTCCAGAACCCGCCAACCCCGGCGGCTCCGCCCCGGCGGCCCGGGAGCACCCGGAGGGCGTCGACCCGATCCCCGAGGAGGGCAAGAACGGCGGGCAGCAGGGTGAGCGAGGCGGCCACCCCGGCCACCACCACGAGGATGGCCCCCGTGGCCAGGCTCCGGAACACCGTCACCGGCACCATCAGCATGCCCAGCAGCGCCAGGACCACGGTGAGGCCGCTGAACAGCACGGCCCGGCTGGCGGTCGCCCCGGCCGCGGCGATTGCCTCGTGGCGGTCCAGCCCTCGCCGCCGCTCCTCCCGGTACCGGGACAGGATGAACAGCGAGTAGTCGACGGTGACCGCCAGCCCCATCATCGTGACCATGTTCGTGACCAGGAAGGAAAAGTCGAAGGCCCGCCCCAGGAGGGCCACCGCGCCCAGGGCCGCGGTGATGCCGACCAGGGCCAGGGCCACGGGGACCAGGGCGGCGACCAGGGCCCCGAACACCACAGCCAGGACGACCAGGGCCGCCAGGACCCCCACGCTCTCCCCCCGCCGCAGGTCCTCCTCGGCGATGTCGTTGAAGTCTCGGGTCAGCGTGGCCGGGCCGGCCACCAGGACCTCGAACCCGTCCCCGCCATCCCAACGGTCCGTGACGGCGTGGAGGTCGTCGACGGCCTGGGTGGCCCGGTCGAAGGACCTCGCCATGACCACCGGGAGGAGCACCGCCCGTCCGTCCCCGGACACCAGCCCCGGCTGGCGGGCCTCGTAGGGGGAGGCCACCGACGCCACCACCCCGGGGCCCAGCCCGGCCAGCTCGCCCCGCAGGCGTTCCACCTCCTGCTGGAAGGGCGGGTCCGAAGCCGCCAGGCGGTCGGACCGGACGATCACGAACTCGGTGTCCCGCTCCGGCCCCCGCAGACGCTCGAGGAGCTCGGCCCCCCGCACGGACTCCGGGCGGTTGGTGAACTCGCCCTCGGTGGTCAGGGCGTCGCCGAGGAGGCGGGCGGAGGCCACGGCCGCCCCCGTCACCAGGGCCACCCAGACGGCCACCGTCACCCACGGCCGCCGGCTGCTCAGGCGGGCCAGCCCCCCCGTCCCCCATCTGGCCATCGTGTCGCTCCGCCCCCCGGTTCCTCGCCCGAGACTGCTTACGTCGTATGCTTACGGCGCAAGCAGGATCGCACGTACGGCGTAAGGCGTCAACCGGAGGAGGCCATGAAGAGGCCATGAAGCGGACCACCACGGCGGGACGGGGTCCGACCAGGCCCGCGGCCCGCACCGAGGAGCGCCGGAGGACCCGCCCCGCGCCGCTCACCAGGCGGCGGGTCCTGGAGGCGGCCGTGAGGCTCATGGACCGGGAGGGGTTGGAGGCGGTCACCATGCGGCGGCTGGGACGGGAGCTCGGTGTGGAGGCCATGTCCCTCTACAACCACGTGGAGAGCAAGGAGGACCTCCTGGCCGGCATGCTGGACGTGGTCCTCTCCGAGTTCGAACTCCGGGAGGGCGAGGGCGGGGACTGGCCGGAGCGGGTCCGGGCCCTGGCCAGGGCGTTCCGCCGTCTGCTCCACCGCCACCCCGGGCTGATCCGCCTCCTGGCCGAGGAGCACGAGGGAACCGGGCTCTCCCCGGAGGCCCTGCGCCCCGTGGAGGAAGCCCTGGCCACCCTGCGGGAGGCGGGACTGTCGGAGGAGGCCACCGTGCACGCGTACCGGGCCCTGGTGGGCTTCACCCTGGGGTCCGTCCTCCTCGAGCTGGGAGGGTTCCTGTCCGACGCCTCGCGGCAGGGGGCGGCCTGGGCGGAGTCGCTCCTGAGGCTGGCCCCCGAGCGGCTCCCGACCTTCGCCGCCATACTCCCCCACCTCCTGCGCTGCGACCCGGACGAGGAGTTCGAGTTCGGCCTGGACGTGCTCCTGGGGGGCCTGCGGGCCAGGCTCTCGGGGTCCACGGCACGCCGGCGGTAGAATCGCGGCCCAGCCCGGAAGGAGGGGACGTGGGGACGGCGGACGCGGTCGACATGCTGGCCAGGGTGCCGATCTTCTCCAGCCTCTCCCGGCGGGAGCTCCAGGCCATCGCCAGGCAGGGCAAGGAGGTCCGCCACGGGGAGGGAGCGGTCCTGGCCCGAGAGGGGGACGCCGGCCTGGGGTTCTTCCTGATCCTCGAGGGGGAGGCGAGGGTCACGGTGAAGGGGCGGTTCCGGCGGACCCTAGGCCCGGGCGACTTCTTCGGCGAGATCTCGCTCCTGGACGGGGGCCCCCGCACGGCCACCGTGACGGCCGCCACGCCCGTGCGGCTGCTCGGGATCGCCCAGTGGGCGTTCAAGCGGCTCGTCGACCAGCACCCATCGATGGCCTCCAAGATGCTCCGGGCCATGGCCAGCCGGCTCCGGGCCTCCGCGCCGAAGGAGCAGATCTGAGGCCCGCCTCCCTCCGGCCGTGAGGAACTCCGCGAGCACCCTGTGGCCCGGCGTCGTGGACGGCGCGAGGTCGACCCTGCCCGGGACCCCAGGGCTTCCGCCGTGAGGGTCGGGGTGGTGGTCGGGGGCCACCTGCGGGAGCAGGCCCGGCTGGCGAGGGAGGCCGAGGAGGCGGGGTTCGAGAGCGTCTGGGTGGCGGAGACCGCTCGCTCCGCCTTCGTCCAGGCGGCGGTGGTCGCCATGAACACGTCGGAGGTGACCGTGGGGACGGCGGTGGCGGTGGCCTTCGCCCGCAGCCCCACCGTGACGGCCATGGCCGCCCGGGACCTGGCGGAGCTGTCGGGGGGCCGGTTCGTGCTGGGGCTGGGGAGCCAGGTCAAGCGGGTCAACGAGCTCCGGTTCTCGGTCCCCTTCGAGCACCCGTCCGTCAGGCTGGCCGAGGTCGTGGAGGTGGTCCGAAAGGTCCTCGCCGCGTACGCGGGCGAGCCCATCGACCATCGGGGCCGGTTCTACACCGTTACCCTCCCTCCGTTCCCGGGAGCCGGACCGGCCCCCGGGCCGGTGCCCGTGTACCTGGCCGCGGTCAACGAACGCATGGCGGAGACCGCCGGGCGGGTGGCCGACGGGGTCCTGGGCCACCCCATGACCAGCCCGGCCTGGGTGCGGGAGGTGCTGCGGCCGGCGGTGGAACGGGGGGCGCGGGCCGCCGGCCGCGACCCCTCCGAGGTGAGCGTCACCACCGCCCTGCTGGTCCAGGTGGGGGAGGACCGGGAGGCGGTCCGCCGGGAGGCCGCCATCCAGCTCGGCTTCTACGCCACCACCCGGACCTACGCCCCGGTCCTCGCCCGCCACGGATTCCAGGACCTGGTGGGCCCCCTGCGGGAGGCCTTCGCCAGGGGGGACAGGGGGGCCCTGGCCGAGCTCGCCCTCCCCATGGTGGACGCCCTGGCCGTGGCGGGGACCCCGGAGGAGTGCCGGGAGCGGGTGGCCGCCTACGAGGGGCTGGTGGACCGGGTCGTGCTGGGCGCGGCCTGGGTGGGGGACCAGGGCCTGGCGCTGGAGCGGCAGCGGGCCGTCCTCCGGGCCTTCGCCCCCCGAGGGGCGAGCCGAGGGATGAGCTAGAGCGTCGATGCCCGCGCTCCTCCGCCCCGACGGCTGTCGCCTCTACTACGAGCTCCACGGCCCCCAGGCCGGGCCGCCCCTGGTGCTGCTGGAGGGGCTGGGGGGCGACATCCCCGGGTGGCGCCGCAACCTCCCGAGGCTTGCCGAGCGCTACCGGGTGGTGGCGTACGACTTCCAGGGGAACGGGCGCTCGGACAAGCCGGACGTTCCCATGACCATGACCACCTTCGTCGAGGACACGGTGGCCCTCCTCGACCACCTGGGGCTCGCCACCGCCCACCTCTACGGCCAGTCGTTCGGGGGGATGGTGGCCATCGAGCTTGCCCTCCAGCACCCGCACCGGGTCCGGTCGCTGGTCCTGGCCTGCACCCACGCCGGGCCGGCCCGGGCCGTCCGGCCGGGCCCCGAGGCCAGGGTCCCTAAGGACCGCCCGTACCTGGCCCTGTACTCGGAGGCCTTCGCCCGCGACCACCCGGAGCACGTGGCCGAGGACCTCCGGGTGGGGAGCCAGAACCCCCAACCCGCGCACGCCGCCCGTCGACAGCGGGAGGCCGTGCAGGCCTGGGACGCCTGGGACCGGCTGGGGGAGATCTCCTGCCCCACCCTCGTCCTGCACGGGACGGCGGACCGGGTCATCCCGGTGGCCAACGGCCGGATGCTCGCCGAGCGGGTTCCTGGGGCCCAGCTCGTCCTCCTGGAGGGGGCGGGGCACGTGTACCACTCGGAGCGGCCCGAGGAGGCGGACGCCGCCGTCCTAGCCTTCCTGGACCGCGTGGAGGCCCGTCGGTGAGCGAGGAGGGTCAGCGGCCCGAGGAGCTCCCCGAGGACCTCCGGCGGCTCGTCGAGGAGCGGCAGGCGGCCCGGGCCCGGAGGGACTTCGCCCTGGCCGACCGGCTCCGGGAGCGGATCCGGGAGGCGGGGTTCGAGGTGGCCGACACCCCGGCCGGGCCCGTCCTGCGGCCACGGCCCTCGGGGGCCGAAGGAGGGGCCGAGGGGGAGGCCCCCCGGGTGTACCGACGCTCCGACGAGGTGGAGAGCGTCCTGGGCCGTCCGCCCACGGCCGAGGCGAGCGTCCAGTGGGTGGTGCAGGGCTGGCCGGAGGACGCGGTGCAGGGCGTCGAGGCCTTCCGCCGCCACCAGGGGGACCGGACCGTCCACTACCTGGTGGTGGAGGCGGCGGGCCTCCTGGACGTCGCCTGGCCCGGGGGCGTCGAGGTCCTGCACCTGGCCCCGGAGGCGGGGTGGGCGGCGGCCCGCAACGCGGGCCTGCGCCGGGCCGCCGGCCGGGTGGTGGTGCTGGTCGACGGCTCCGTGGAGCCCACCGGCGACGTCCTGGGCCCGCTGGAGCGGGCCCTGGCGGACCCCACCGTGGGGCTCACCGGGCCCTTCGGGCTGGTGACCGAGGACCTCCGGGAGTTCCGGGAGTCCCCGGGCCCCGAGGTCGACGCCGTGGAGGCCTACCTCATGGCGCTGCGCCGCGAGCTGGTGGAGGCGGGGCTCCGCTTCGACGAGAAGTTCCGCTTCTACCGCACGGCCGACATCGAGCTCTCGTTCCAGGTGAAGGCCAGGGGCTTCCGCTGCACGGTGACCCCGCTTCCCCTGGCCCGACACGAGCACCGGCTGTGGGCGGCCACCCCCGAGGAGGAGCGAGCCCGCCTCTCCAGGCGCAACTTCTACCGGTTCCTCGACCGCTGGCGGGGGCGGACGGACCTGCTCGTGTCCCGGCGGGGCTGACCCCGGCCGCCGAACGTCAGTCGGGGCGCGCCGGGACCTGCACCGGCGCCGGGGGAGGGGCCTCGACGGGCGCCTCGCCGGGAGCCTGAACGGAGCCCTCGGCAGCGGTGGGAGCGGGAGTCTCCTCCCGCTGCCGGTCGCGGCGCTCACGGGCCAGGTCCTCGTCCGAGGGGATGGGGAGCTCGCCCTCCACGTACCGGCGGAGCTCCCTGCCCTCCATGACCTCTCGCTCGACGAGCACGGCGGCCAGCCGTTCCAGGAGCCCGCGGTCGCGCTGCAGGATCTCCCGGGCCCGGTCGTGGGCCTCCCCCACGATGCGGGCCACCTCCTGGTCGATGATTCGGGCGGTCTCCTCGGAGATGTCCGGGCGCTCCCAGGTGGGAAACAGCGGGCGGCCGTCGGCCGAGCGGAACCCGTTGCGGCCGAAGGACAGGGGACCCAGGCGGGGGCTCATCCCGAACTCCACCACCATAGCCCGGGCCAGCTCGGTGGCCTGCTGGAGGTCGTTCTGGGCCCCGGTGGAGATCTCCCCGAAGATGATCTCCTCGGCGGCCCGGCCGCCCAGGGCGAAGGCCAGCCGGTCCTTGAGCTCGGGCTCGGTCATGAGGTAGCGGTCCTCGAGGGGCCGGGTCATGGTGATGCCCAGCGACCCGTGGCCCCGGGGAATGATCGTCACCCGGTGGACGGGGTCGATGTTCTTAAGCCGCAGCCCCACCAGGGCGTGCCCCATCTCGTGCACCGCCACCCTGGTCTTCTCCTTGTCCGACATGACCCGGCTCTTGCGCTCCAGCCCCGCCACCACCCGGTCGATGGCCTCCTCCAGCTCGGCCAGGCCCACGGCGTTCTTCTCCCTCCGGGCCGCCAGTAGGGCCGCCTCGTTGATCACGTTGGCCAGGTCCGCCCCGGTGAAGCCGGGGGTGCGGGCGGCGATGACCTTGAGGTCGACGGAGGGGTCCAGGGCCACGCCCCGGGCGTGGACCTTGAGGATGGCCTCCCGGCCCCGGAGGTCGGGCCGGTCCACTACCACCTGGCGGTCGAACCGTCCCGGCCGAAGCAGGGCGGGGTCCAGCACGTCGGGCCGGTTGGTGGCGGCCATGATGATCACGCCCTTGGACGAGTCGAACCCGTCCATCTCCACGAGCAGCTGGTTCAGGGTCTGCTCCCGCTCGTCGTGGGCCCCCAGGGACCCTCCCAGGGCGCCGGCCCTGGACTTGCCGATGGTGTCGAGCTCGTCCAGGAAGACCAGGCAGGGCGCCTTCTCCTTGGCCTGGCTGAACAGCTCCCGCACCCTGGCCGCGCCCAGCCCCACGAACATCTCCACGAACTCCGAGCCGGACATGTAGAAGAAGGGCACCCCGGCCTCCCCGGCCACGGCCCGGGCCAGGAGGGTCTTCCCGCACCCGGGGGGCCCGAGCAGCAGCACACCCTTGGGGATCCGCCCCCCCAGCCGCTGGTACTTCTTGGGGTTGCGGAGGAACTCCACGATCTCCCGGAGCTCCTCCACGGCCTCGTCCAGCCCCGCCACGTCGGCGAAGGTGGTCTTCATCTCCTTCCGGTCGTAGATCTTGACCCGGTTCTTGCCCAGGTTGAGGGCGGTCGCCGCCCCCCCGCCGGCCATCCGGCGGAACAGGAAGATGTAGATGGCGGCGATGATCACGAACGGAAGGACCCACTGGAGCAGGAACGAGAACAGGGCGCTGGGCTGCTCCCCCCGGAACTCGATCCCCTCCCGGGCCAGGCGGTCCACGAGCTGGTTGGTCTCGAAGTTCGGCGGGAGGTCGGCCGAGAAGTGCTCTCCGCTCTTCGTGGACCAGGAGACGGAGTGCTCCGAGATCACCACCTCGGTGACCTGGCCCGCGTCGAGCTGCTCGAAGAACCGGTTCAGGGTGGCGCCGCGGGTGTTGTGCGCGAAGAGGTTCTGGAAGGCGAACAGGAGGACCAGCGCTCCCAGGACGTAGAGGAGCACCATCCGGCGGGGGTTGCGCGGGCCCCCACCGAGGTCGAACCCCTGCCAGCGGTTGCGGCGGTCGTCGCGGTCGTCGTTGGGCATCGGTCTCGGCTCCTACCGTACATCTTCCCACCGACGGGCCGGAACGGCTTGGTCAGGCCCCCATTTCTCCGGGGGGCGAGTACCATGGCCGGCCGTGGAGTCCGACGCGGAGCTCCGGGCCCGATTCGAGGCCGAGGTCCTCCCCCTGCTGCCCTCCCTGTACTCGGCGGCCCGCCGCCTCACCCGGGACGTCCAGGAGGCCGAGGACCTGGTCCAGGAGACCTTCCTCCGTGCCTACCGCGGCTTCCGTCGGTTCGAACCGGGGACCAACGTCAGGGCCTGGCTGTTTCGCATCCTCACCAACACCTTCATCAACCTGTACCGGAGGCGCCAGCGGGAACCCCAGACGGTCTCCGAGGACGAGGTGGAGGACTGGTACCTCTACTCCAAGATGCGGGAGGAGGGCCTGGAGCCCTCGGCGGAGGCCGCGGTCATCGACTCCCTCCCGGACGAGGACGTCCAGGGGGCGCTGGCCTCGCTGCCCGAGCCTTTCCGTCTGGCGGTCCTGCTGGCCGACGTGGAGGGCCTGAGCTACCGCGAGATCGCCGAGGTGATGGGGGTGCCCATCGGCACGGTCATGTCGCGCCTCCACCGGGGAAGAAGGGCCCTCGAGCGGCGGTTGTGGGATGTGGTGAGGGAGCGAGGCCTTGTCCGAGATTAGCTGCGAAGAGGTCTTGGCCGACATCGAGCACTTCCTGCACGGGGAGCTACCCCCCGAGCGGGCGGCGCACCTGGCCCGACACCTGGACGGGTGTCACCCCTGCCTCGACCACGCCGAGTTCCAGCGGCGCCTCTGGGAGATCATCCGCCGCAAGTGCCGGACGGAGACCCCCGAGCACCTCCTCTCCCGGATCCGGGAGGCCCTCCTGGCCGCGGAGCGGGAGGCGGGGACGAGCCCGAGCTGAGCATGGGCCCCCTCCCCCCTTGCGTTCGCGAGAGGCCGGCCGCGGCCTATCGTTGTCAACATTGGGCTTAGATTTTCTCCTCGGAAGCCCCTGAGATGACTTGACAGATCCCGGTTAGGCGGCCCTATACTGTGGGCGAAGGCTGGCAGGCGGAACCGAGGAGAGGAGGTGGTTCTGGATGCTGGCGCGGTGGGACCCCTGGCAGGACCTGCTCGACCTGGAGCGAGAGATGCGGGACCTGACCAGGCGCCTGTTCGGAGGGACCGCCTTCACCCCCTTCGAGCGTCCCAGCTCCCAGCCCTGGGCCCCTGCTGTGGACGTCTTCTCACGGGACAACGACCTGGTGATCCGGGCGGAGCTGCCGGGGATCGACCCCGAGAAGGACGTCGAGATCACCGTCCAGGACGGCATGCTCACGATCAAGGGGGAGCGCCGTCAGGAGGAGCACGTGGACCGTGAGGGGTACGTCCGGTTCGAGTCCCGGTACGGGGCGTTCCAGCGGACGGTGCCCCTGCCCCAGGGGGTGAAGGAGAGCGATATCCGCGCCACCTACGACCGGGGTGTGCTGGAGGTGGTGGTCCCCCGGGCCGGGGAGGTGGCTTCGGCCAAGCGGATCCCGGTGACCGCGGGGGGCGAGCGCAAGGCCCTGGTCACCCGGGGGCGAAAGAAGAAGTAGCGGCACGGTTGCCGCGTCGGAGCCCAGGGGAGGCCCGAAGGCGCCTCCCCTGGCGTTCGTCAGGTGCCCCGACCGGATCCGGCCGGGGTAGGCTGGGTTTCGACCAGCACCAGGGGAGGGCCGGTGAGGAGGAGCGGACGGGGGAGCTCTCGGGCCGAGGCGGCGAAGCCCGGGGATGCCGCCCGCCCGGGACGGGCCGGGTCGGCGGCCGGGAGGGGCCGGAGCCCCGGAGCGGGTCGGGCCGGGCAGCCCGCCGCCGGGGGCGGCCGGAGGGCGCTTGGCCGCCTGAGCCCGCCCGAGGTGCGGGCCCCGGAGGTCGTCCGCCGGTTGAAGGAGGCCTACCCTGGGGCCCGGGTGGCCCTCAAGTTCTCCAACCCCCTCGAGATGCTCGTGGCCACCATCCTCTCGGCCCAGTGCACGGACGAGCGGGTGAACCAGGTGACCCAGGGGTACCTGTTCGCCAAGTACCGGACGCCCCAGGACTACCTCCGGGTGCCCGAGGAAGCGCTGGCCGCGGACATCCGCCCCACGGGCTTCTTCAACCAGAAGGCCCGCGCCATCCGCGGCGCCTGCCGCAGGATCGTGGAGGAATACGGAGGCGAGGTCCCCCGGACCATCCGGGAGCTGCTCACCCTCCCCGGGGTGGCCCGCAAGACCGCCAACATCGTCCAGGGCAACGCCTACCCGGAGGAGCACCGTCGGGACCCGGACGCCGGGATCGCCGTCGACACCCACGTCCGTCGGGTGGCCCAGCGCCTCGGGTTCACCACCAACCAGGACCCGGACCGGATCGAACAGGACCTCATGCGCCTCATCCCGAGAGAGGAGTGGTTCCCCTTCACCTACGTGCTCATCGAACACGGTCGGCGGGTGTGCAGGGCCCCCACCCCCCGGTGCGAGGCGTGCCCGGTGAACGACCTCTGTCCGTCCAGCCGGGTGTAGCGGCGGTCCGAGCCTCCGGCGAGGCTTGAGCCTGACGCCGGGCCGGGCGGGGGACCGGTCCGTGGAGCGGAACGGTCCTCGGCCGAAGGCTCAGGGGAGGACCGCGGCGGCCTCCGCGAGGCTGGTCAGGTCGCCCCGACGGCGGGCCCGTCGGAGCGCCCGGCGTTCCTCCTCCGAGAGGCCCCCCCAGATGCCGGTGTCCTGCCCGGTGGCCAGGGCCCACTCCAGGCACTGGAGACGGACGTCGCACCTCATGCACACGGCCTTGGCCGCAGCGATCTGGAGCGCGGCAGGACCGGTGGTCCCCACCGGGAAGAAGAGCTCCGGATCCTCGTCCTTGCAAGCCGCGCGTTGAACCCACTCCATCATGGCGTCCCCCCGCTCAGCTCGGGCCCCCGCCTCGGGCGCTGGACCTCTCCACACGTTGCGGGCTGACACGCTGGTGCAGCAAGGCGATCCGTAGGGCGCGGATTATACTGGCGCTCCCGCCGAGGGCACAATGGGCGCTCCCGAATTCGACCGACAAATCTGGCCTCTCGTCGTGGCCCACCGAGGCTCGTCCGCCCAGTACCCCGAGAACACCCTACCCGCCTTCGAGGCCGCCGTGCGGGAGGGGGCCGACGTCGTGGAGCTGGACGTGCGGCTCACTGCGGACGGGGTCCCGGTCGTCATGCACGACCTCGATGTCTCGGTCACCACCGATGGCCAGGGCTTGGTGCACGAGCTGACCCTAGACGAGGTCAAGCGGCTGGACGCCTCGAAGGGTCGGGGGCCACGCGCGGAGGTCCCAACCCTCCGGGAGGCTCTGGCGGTCTTGAGCGGACGGGTGGCGGTGGACATCGAGGTCAAGAACCTCCCGGGCGAACCCAGCTTCGACTCGCCTCGGGAGAAGGCCGCGGCGCGGGTGGTCGAGGTGCTCGAGGAGGTCGGGTTCCGGGGCCCTGTCGTGGTCACCTCCTTCAACCCCGTCACGGTGGCCCGGGTCCGGGAGCTCGCCCCGCACCTCCCAACGGGCCTGCTCACCGTGGCGCAGGTGGATCCCCGGTCGGCCCTGCGGACCGCGGCCGAGGCCGGCCACGCCTTCGTCCTCCCCGAGGCCCGAGCGGTGTTGGAGGCCGGGGAGGCCTTCGTCCGGGAGGCCCACGCGGAGGGGGTCCGGGTCGGGACCTGGACGGTGGACGACCCGCCCGTGCTGGAGCGGCTGTTCGGTATGGGGGTGGACGCCGTGGCCACCAACCGGCCCGCCGTGGCCGTGGCCGTCCGCGACCGGTTCAGGGCGCGGGCCCCGGCCCCGGGGACCTGAGGTCCCCTCCGCAGGCCCCGTTCAGGCCAGCACGGAGAGGGCGTCGGGCACCCACTCCACCAGGAGCTCGGCCCGCTCGCCCACGTACTCCCCGTCCACCTGCACGGGCAGGGGGCCCGTGCCCCGGACCCGGAACCGCGGCTCGCCGTGGACGAGGAGGGTGTGGCGGCTCCGCCGAAGGCGCCGTCCCCGTCCCAGGGCGGAGAGGGCCAGCTCCATTACGGTCCAGGGCCGGAGCGTGTCCAGGCCGAAGGCGTCGAGGGGCCCCTCCAGGGCGGCATCCGGGCACAGCCGCACGGGGCGGTCCCCTAGGTAGGTGTAGGGGTCGGCGTTCTGGAACACGACCAGGGTCAGCCCCTCCCGGCGCCGCTCGAGGTCCGGGCCCCAGGCCAGCTCGGCTCGAGCCTGCTGCCGCCACCGGCTGGCGAGGAGCACCCAGAGCGCCGTCCAGACGTAGTGGGACGCCCCGGCAGCCCGCTTCGCGAGCTGACGGCGCTCGGCGGCCCGGACGATGGCCGCGTCCAGTCCCACCCCGCAGTTGATCAGGAAGTACCGCCCGTCCGCCCGGCCCAGGGGGATGCGGCGGGGGGCCTGGCCCAGCCGGGACAGGAGGAGTCCGGTGGCCTCGGCCGGGTCCAGGGGGACCCCGAGGGACCGGGCGAAGACGTTGGCCAGGCCGGCGGGGAGGACGGCCAGGGGGACGGGGGTCCGGGCCAGGCCGTTGGCCACCTCGTTGAGGGTGCCGTCGCCTCCCCAGGCCACCACGAGGTCGACCCCCGAGTGGACCGCCCCCCGGGCCAGCTCGACGGCGTGCCCCCGGCCCTTGGTGACGGCTTCCTCCACGAGGAACTCGGCCCCCAGGGCCCGGAGGATGACCTCCCGGCGGTAGGGGCTGAAGCCGTAGGCGCTCCGGTTGGCGACGAGGAGGAGGCGGCGCACCCTCAGGGCCCCGGCGGGAGGACGGGCCTCAGCGGGCCTCCTCGGCCTCCAGGGCCTCCCGGAGCTGGCTCAGGGTCCGGGCCAGGAGGCGGGAGACGTGCATCTGGGAGATGCCGAGCTCTCGGGCGATCTCGCTCTGGGTCATGCCGCGGAAGAACCGCAGGTGGAGCAGGCGACGCTGCCGGGGCGGCAACCGCCGGAGCAGGGGGGCCACGCTCACCCGCTCCTCCAGCGCCTCCAGGGCCTCGTCCACCCCCCCGATCTGCTCGTGGTAGGTGAGTCCGTCCTCGCCCGCGGCGGCGTCCAGCGAGATCAGGCTGTAGGCGTGGGCCGAGTCCAGGGCCTCCAGGACCTCGTCCTCGGTGGTCCCGGTGGCCTTGGCGATCTCGGCGATGGTCGGGGAGCAGCCGAGCCCCTGGGACAGTTCGGCGATGGCCGGGCCCAGCTTCAGGCTGAGCTCCTGGAGCCGGCGGGGGACCCGGACCGCCCACCCCTTGTCCCGAAAGTGCCGCTTGAGCTCGCCCACGATGGTGGGGGTGGCGTAGGTTGAGAACTCCACGTTGCGGTCGGGGTCGAACCGGTCCACGGCCTTGACCAACCCGATGGTGGCCACCTGGACCAGGTCGTCCAGGGGCTCCCCCCGCCCCGCGAACCGCCGGGCGAGGTACTCCACCAGCCCCAGGTGGGCCTCGATGAGCCTGGCCCGGACCTCCGGGTCGCCGGTCCGTTTGAGTTCCCGGAACAGCCGGCGGACCTCGGACTTTGGGAGCTGGGGATGTCGTTGGGCTGCCCCCACCCCTCACCCCCGGGAGACGGCCAGGGAGACGACGGCGATCCCGTCCGGGCTCTGGACCTCCACGCCCTCCGCTACCGCCTCCAGGATGGTGCGGGACCAATCCGTGAGGAAGGAGGCGCCCTGCCGCAGCGGGCGGTCCCCCCGCACCTCGAGGCGTAGGGTGTCGGGATCGCACAGGAACGTCACCTCGAGCTGGGTGGGGGCCGTCTCCGAGGTGGCCAGGATCCGCGAGCAGACCTCGTCGATGGCGATCTGGAGGTCGGTGATGCGGTCGTACGGGAAGTCGACCAGGCACGCCAGGGCGGTGGCCGTGGCCCGGACCAGCGCCAGGTGGGCCGTGGAGGCGGGCACCCGGACCACGACGCGGTCGGCCACGTCCCCATACTAGAGGGGGTCGGTCCCTACAATGGACCGCGTGCTCCGAGGCTGGCTCCGGCGGTCGGCGCTCCCTCCCCACCTGCGGGAGGCGGAGCGGGCCTTCCGGGACGGCCTGGAGCGGCTGGAGGCGGCCCGGGACGCGCTCCTGGCGGCGGTCCCGGGAGGCCGGGGTTCGCTGGTGCCGCTGGCCGAGGCCCTGGCCGCCTTCGAGGCCGGGGTCGCAGGGGTCCGGGAGTCCCTCGAGCGGTGGCGGGCCCCGGAGGTCCTCTCCGAGTGGGAGGGGTGTCGGGCCGCGCTGGAGGAGGCGGCCCGACGGGCGGAGGCCCTCCGCCTGGGGGCCGAGGGGTCGGAGAACTACGAAGAGGTCTACGGGCCCCTGGGTGACCTCCTGGAGCCGCTCTCGGCCTTCGACGAGGCGGCCCGGGCCTTCCGGCGGCTGGGGCGCGGAGCCGTCCCGGCCTCCCCCGCGGAAGGCTCGGGGAGGGGACGGTCGTAGACGATCCTGGTCCCCTCCACCCTGGCCGCGGGGTGGAGCCTGTGGGGCTCCGCCTGGCCCGGGGCCAGGAGGTGGACCACTCGACAGCCCCGCACGGACAGGGCGTCGGCCAGGAGCCGCCGGTGGCAGCGCCACCACAGGGACTCCGCGCACATGACGGCGGTGGGGGCCTCGCGGGAGGACTCGATGACCCAGTTCACGGCCCGTTCGAACTCGTCGGTCTCCATGTGGTCCGCGTAGCCCCGGAACCCCGGGGAGCGGATGGCCGTGTGGGGGGAGTCGGGGCGGG
>DATLZQ010000033.1:0-12227 GCA_035573915.1 Actinomycetota bacterium
CCCGCCACGACCTGGAGGATCAGGGCCACCTGGAGGACGGCCAGGAGGTGCCAGAACCACGCTCCCGGCCCCCGGCGCAGCAGCCAGGCCCCGCCACCCCAGAGGAGCAGCAGGAAGAAGCCCCCCACGATGGCGAACCCGATGCCCCGGTGGACGGCGGCCATCGCCGAAGGAGGCTACCAGCGGGCCACCGGTCGCCCCCTGGCGGGAGGGCCGGCTCCGCCTGGCCGGCTCAGCCGGCCGCGGCCGGGCTCGGGGCCGCGTCGCCCGCGCCCTCCGTCCCGGCGGGGCCTCGCGCCGGCCCGCCTGCCGGCGCATGCGGGCCGGAACTCCCGGTCCCCGGCAGCCAGACCCGGAACGAGGCCCCGCCCCCCGACCGCTCCTCCACCCAGGCCCGCCCGCCGTGGAGTTCGGCGAACCTGGCCACGAGGGAGAGCCCGATCCCGGTCCCCGGCGAGGGCTGGTCCAGGCTGGCCCGCCGGAAGGGCTCGAAGACGGCCTGGCGCAGGTCCTCCGGGACCCCGGGCCCGGCGTCCTCCACGGTGATGAGGCAGCCCTCATCATGGCCCCGCACCCGGACCCACACGGGCGTGCCGGCGGGGGTGTGGCGGGCCGCGTTGACCAGGAGGTTCTCGAGGATCCGCTCCACCTTGGGCGGGTCCACCTCGGCCACCACGGGGTCGGTGTCCACCCGGACCTCCCGCTGGGCGAGGAACTCGGCCTCCCCCACCACCTGGCGGGCCAGGGCGTCCACCCTGGTCGGCTCCCGGTGCAGGGCCACCACGCCCCGGGTCAGCCGGTCCAGGTCCAGCATGTTCGAGACGATCCGTTCGAGCTTCCGGGCGTTGGCGGCCAGCCGGCGAGCCAGGTCCCGCCGTTCCTCAAGGGGGAGGTCCAGGTCCTCCCGCTCCAGGGTGAGGGCCAGCCCCAGGATGGCCGAGAGCGGGGTCCGGACGTCGTGGGAGACGGCCTGCAGGAACGTGTTCTTCATCTCGTCTAGGGCCTGGAGCCGGCGGATGGCCTCCCGCTCGGTCCGCAGGGCCCGTTCCACCTCCGCCTCGGCCCGCTTGCGCTCGGAGATGTCCCGGATGTAGCCGGTGAACAGGGGGACCCCGGGCAGGGCCACCCGGCTGATGGCCACCTCAACGGGGAACTCCGTCCCGTCCGCCCGCATGGCGGCGACCTCCAGCCGCCTCCCGAGCACCCTGGACTCCCCGGTCTCCAGGTACCTGCGGAGGCCCTCCCGGTGCCGGGTCCGGAGCGGCGGCGGGATGAGGACCTCGGCCAGTTCCCGGCCCAGGACCTCCTCCTTCCGGTAGCCGAACGTTCGCTCCGCGGCCGGGTTGAACTCCACGATCCGGCCCTCGTGGTCGATGACCACCACGCAGTCCAGGGCCGACTCCAGGATGGCCGTCTTCCGGGCCTCGCTCTCCCGCAGGCGCTCGGCCGCCCGTCGCTCGGCCTCGAGGAGGCGGGCGTTTTCGAGGGCGGCCGCGGCGTGGGAGGCCAGGACCTCGAGCAGGCGGAGGTCGGAGGCGTCGAACTGGTCCACCCCCAATTTGGAGAGGACGATGACCCCCACCACCCGCTCCCGGTAGAGGAGCGGGACGGCCAGGATGGACTCCACGATCTCCGTGGTGCCCGGTATCTGCTGGGCGTGGGGATCCTCCAGCGCGTTGGGCGAGTAGTACGGCTCCCCGGTGGCCGCCACGTGGCCGGTGATCCCCCGGCCCAGCGTCGTGACTAGGGCCTCGAAGGTCTCCCCCTCGTACTCCGAGAGCGTGCCTCGGAAGGCGATGGGGACCAGGGTCTCCCCGTCCTCCCCGAGGAGGTACACCCGGCAGTTGTGGTAGTCGATGAGCTCGCGCAGCTCCCCCGTGATGACCGCGCCGATGCGGCGCACGTCGTTGAGCTGGTTGAGCTTGGCCCCCAGGCTGTGCAGCATGCGCAGCTGCGCCACCAGCCGGCCCTCTCCGCCCTCGTTGGCCGGGGGCGGCGGCAGGGGGTTCCGCCTGCCCGCCCCTCCCGTGACGTCCGTGGTCATCGTCCCTGCTCCGTATGGTCCTGGCGGGCGGCCCTCGCCGGCGCCGCCCCGGTCCCGGTATCGGCGCGGAAGGGATCGGGCTGGAGGGGCTACCGCCCTCGCTCGTCCCCGGCCACGGCCCCGTAGCGGTAGGCCCCCACCCGCCCAGTGGCCTCCCGGTTGAGGCGGCGGGACAGGTGGAGCCCCTCCAGGGCCAGCTCCAGGGCGGCCGCGGCCACCCCGGGGCTCTCCTCCTCCACCCCCAGCCGCCCCAGGAGCCTCCCCAGCCCCGGGACCCCCTCGAACTGGGCGAGGAACTCGGAGGCGGGCATGAGGTCGGAGGTCTCCACGGAGCGGCCCTCCGCGAACCGGGCCAGGAGGGGACCGAAGTCGAACCCGGCCAGCCGGCGGCGGAAGACCTCCAGGACGGCGTTGCGCAGGGCCCGCAGCAGGACCTCCTCCTCCCGCCCCTCCTCCAGCGCGTCGAACTCGATGCGGCCCAGGGAGCCGGCCAGGACCGCCGGGAGGTCCACGAGCCTGGGGACGGCCTCGGGCTCCCCGGCCCGGGCGGCCCGCCGGACGGCGGCCGCCACGAGCGTCTCCAGGTTGCCGATGGAGTAGCGCACGGACACCCCGCTGCGCTGGTTGACCTGGGGGGAGCGGCGGAGCTCGGCGGTGAGGGCGGCCAGGATCTCCTTCATGAAGGCCGGCACCCGCACGGGGACCCGGCCGGCGCCCGCCGGCGGTCGGGCCTCCTGCTCCATGATGGCCACCTCGTCCCCCAGGGTCTCCGGGTAGTGGGTCCGGGCCTGGGTCCCGAACCGGTCCTTGAGGGGGGAGACGATCCGGCCGCGGTGGGTGTAGTCCTCGGGGTTGGCCGTGGCCACCACCAGGAGGTCCAGGGGCAGGCGCACCTGGTAGCCGCGGATCTGGACGTCCCGCTCCTCGAGGATGTTGAAGAGCGCCACCTGGATCCGCTCGGGGAGGTCGGGGAGCTCGTTGATGGCCACGATCCCCCGGTTCGTCCGGGGGATCAGCCCGTAGTGGATGGTGAGCTCGTCCGAGAGGTAGCGGCCCTCGGCCACCCGGATGGGGTCCACGTCCCCGATGAGGTCGGCCACGCTCGTGTCCGGGGTGGCCAGCTTCTCGGCGTACCGGCGGTCCCGGGGGAGCCAGTCGACGGGGGTCTCGTCCCCCGCCTCCGCCACCAGCGACCGGCAGCGGGCGCAGATCGGGCGGTACGGGTGGTCGTTGACCTCGCAGCCCGCGACCACCGGGACCCACTCGTCCAGCAGCTCCACCAGGTGGCGGATGAGGCGGGTCTTGGCCTGGCCCCGTTCGCCCAGGAGGATGAGGTCGTGCCCGGCCAGGATCCCCCGCTCCAGGGCGGGGATGACCGAGTCCTCGAAGCCGATGACCGTGGGGAAGAGGGGCTCCCCCGAGGCCAGCCGGGCGAGGAGGTTCTCGCGCAGCTCTTCCTTGACGGTCCGGTCCGGGTAGCCCGAGGCGCGGAGCTGGCCGAGGGTGGCGGGCCGGACGGGCTCGGACATCGAGCATCCAGGGTAGCGGGTCCCGGGGACGCCGTCCCGGCGGGGGCTGCCCTCCGTCGGAGCGGGCCCTCCCCGCCGCCCCGGTGGCCTTCCCGGCGGAGCTCCGAGCCAGCGCTCCCTCCCCCCCCGCCCCGGTGGCCGCCTCTCGCCTCCCCTCACCGGAGCCGGGCCAGGACGAGCCCGGTGGCCAGGACGGGCAGGGCCAGGGCCAGGGCCCGCAGGGCGGCCTCGGGGGCTCGCCGCAGGGCCGCCTCGTCCAGGGGAGCCGCCGAGCCGTCGCGGAGCAGGACCCGCCCCTCCACCCGGTCGGCCTTCCGGCGCAGCCACCGGACGGGCGTGGACAGGCGCCGCTGGACCAGGGAGAGGAGGAGGCACCCCGCCGCCACCAGGAGCCCCTCCGCCCGGAGCGTCCCGGCCTGGGCGAAGGAGCCGGTGAGGGCGGGGAACGCGCCCCAGGACAGGGCGAACCAGGCGTCCGAGTGGAACCGCCCCCCGAACAGCTCCAGGTTGTAGGCGAACACGATGAACGCGCCGAAGCCCACGAACGGGAGCAGCCAGAGGGACACCTCCAAGGCCCCAGCCACCCCCAGGGCCACCGCTCCCCCCAGGCCCACCACCGCCAGGGCCCACAACACGCCCCGGGGGATCCTCGTCCCCAGGGGCCGCCCGTTCAGCTCGTCAAGGGCGTGGGCACAGACCCCAACGCCCAGGAAGAAGCCCAGGAGGCTGGCCCCCAGCCGGACGAGGTCCAGGGTGGACGCGGTGGCCGCCCCCAGCGCCACGTAGGAGAGGTGCCACGCGGTGTAGGGGACGTGAAGGAGCGTCACGTAGTCCCGCCAGCCGCCGGGGGCCAGGGCGTAGAAGGCGGGCCGGGCCGGAGGGCGGACGCGGGCCGGCGCCTCCTCAGGCCCCACGCTTCCTCCCCCAGACCACGACCGCCGCTCCCAGGCTCATGAGCCGGTACCGGACGTCCTCCAGGCCCGCCCCCCGCCACAGGGCGAGCTGGGCCGGGAGGGGGTGGTGGCGGGCGAAGCGCGAGATGCTCGGGCCCAGGAACCGCCCGGCCTCGAACCACTCCCTGGAGACCAGGGCCCCCACCGCGGGCAACCCGGCCCTCGTGTAGACGAACCAGAGCCCCCGCCACAGCAGGCCCGGGGGCACGTGGAACTCGAGCCCCGCCATCACGCCGCCGGGCTGCAGGACCCGGGCCAGCTCGGCCAGGGTGGCCCCGGGGTCGTCCACATAGCGCAGCAGGTAGGCGAAGGTCACGGCCTCGAAGGCCCCGTCGGGGAAGGGGAGGCGCTCGGCCTGGCCCACCACGAACCGGGCCCGGGGGCCCGGCCACCCCCGGGCAGCCCTGGCGGCACCCAACCGGACCATGGGCTCGCTCTGGTCCACGCCCACCACGGCCGCCCCCGTGGCCCGGGCCACCTCCCGGGCCACGGCGCCCGTCCCCGCGGCCACGTCCAGGACCCTGGCGCCCGGTGGCACCCGGACCCGGCCGGCGAGGAACCGCCGCCACCGAGGGTCCTGCCCCAGGGAGAGGACCAGGGCCATGCGGTCGTACGAGCCGGCCAGGGGGGCGAACAGCCGCCGGGCGTGGGCGGTCCGCGGGGAGAGGAGCTCGGCCTCGGCCACGGGTGCAGCGTACCGGCTCCTCCGCGCCCGGAGGAACGCCGCGCCGAGGGTCAGCCGAGGGTGAAGCGCGGGCCCACCCCCGAGGGCCCCGGCGGCGGGCGGAGTGGGGGGCTCCGGCGCTACGATCGAACCGGAGGCCGCGTCCGGGAGGCCGCGTCCGGAGGGAGGACGAATGAGCGCGAGGACCAAGATCACCTACGCCACGATGCGGGCCGACAACGAGGAGCTCCACCGGGCCTACGAGCGGGCCGTGGAGAAGGTCCGGACCGAGTGGCTCGGGCACAAGCACCCGTTCGTGGTGAACGGGGAGCCTCGGGAGGGGGACGGCTACGTGGAGGAGCGCTCCCCCGTCGACCGGGAGGTGGTGGTCGGCCACTTCGCCCGGGCCACCAGGGAGGACGTGGACGAGGCCGTGGCCGCGGCCCAGGCCTTCTTCCCGGAGTGGTCCCGCACCCCCTGGCGGGAGCGGGTGCAGCTCCTGCGGCGGGCGGCCGAGACCATCTCCGAGCGGGCCTTCGAATACGCCGCCCTCCTCTCCCTGGAGGTAGGCAAGAGCCGTCTCGAGGCCCTGGCCGACGTGGAGGAGACGGCCGACCTCATCCGCTACTACTGCCGGCAGATGGAGGAGCACGACGGTTTCCAGGTCCCGATGGAGGCCCTCTCGGAGAAGGAGCGCAATCGCTCGGTCCTGCGGCCCTACGGCGCGTGGGCCGTGATCAGCCCCTTCAACTTCCCTATGGCCCTAGCCGGCGGGCCCACCGGCGCGGCCCTGGTGGCCGGCAACACCGTGGTCCTCAAGCCCTCCGAGCAGGCCTTCCTCAGCGCCCTCAAGCTCTACGAGGCCTTCCGGGACGCGGGGCTCCCGGCCGGGGCCCTCCACGTCCTGACCGGGCCCGGGGAGAGCGTAGGGGACGCCCTGGCCCACCACCCGGGGGTGGACGGCCTCACCTTCACCGGTTCGTACGCGGTGGGCATGAGCCTGTACCGGTCGGTGGCCACCGACCGGCCCAAGCCAGTGATCTGCGAGATGGGGGGCAAGAACCCGGTCGTCGTCTCCGCCCGGGCCGACCTGGAGCAGGCGGTGGAAGGGGTGGTCCGGGCGGCCTTCGGGTTCTCCGGCCAGAAGTGCTCGGCCACCTCCCGGGTGTACGTGGAGCAGCCGGTCTACGACCGGTTCGTGGAGCTCCTGGTGGAGCGGACGGCGGGCCTCAAGGTCGGCAACCCCCTGGAGCGGGACACGTTCACCGGCCCCGTGGTGAGCGAGGAGGCCGTGGCCAGGTTCGAGCGGGGCGTGGAGGACGTGGAGCGGGCCGGGGGGCGGGTCCTGGTCGGGGGGCGGCGGCTCGCCGGGGGCGACCTGGCCCGGGGGTTCTACGTGGCCCCCACCGTGGTGGAGGCCCCGCCCGGCCACCGGGTGTGGAAGGAGGAGCTCTTCGTCCCGCTCGTGGCCGTGGCCCCCGTGGACTCCCTGGACGAGGGCCTCCGCCTGGCCAACGACACCCCCTACGGCCTCACCGCCGGCTTCTACTCCAAGGACCCGGGGGAGGTGGAGCGGTTCCTGGACCGGATCGAGGCCGGGGTGGTCTACGTGAACCGCCGGGCCGGGGCCACCACGGGGGCCTGGCCGGGGATGCAGCCCTTCGGGGGCTGGAAGGCCTCCGGGTCGACGGGCAAGGCCAGCGGCGGCCCCTACTACCTCCAGCAGTACCTGCGGGAGCAGAGCCAGACCGTCATCGAGGGCTGACCCGGGGGCGACGGCCCGGGGCGAACCGACCGCCCGCCGGACCCCGATTTTCCTCCGTTCGCCGGCCCGCAGTACACTTCGGCCACACCCATCGTGACCGGGGAAGGAGGGCAGCCATGCCGCGAATCTCCGTGACAGTGAACGGCACCCGGCACGAGGCGGACGTCGAGCCCAGGTTGCTCCTCGTGTACTTCCTCCGGGAGGTCCTGGGCCTCACGGGCACCAACGTGGGGTGCGACACCTCGACGTGCGGCGCCTGCACGGTCCTCCTCGACGGGAAGTCCGTCAAGTCCTGCACGATGCTCGCGGTCCAGGCGGACGGGCGGGAGGTCACCACCATCGAGGGCCTAGCCCGGGACGGCGAGCTCCACCCGCTCCAACGGGCCTTCCACGAGCACCACGCCCTCCAGTGCGGGTACTGCACGCCGGGCATGATCCTGGCCGCGGACAGCCTGATCCGGGAGCACCCCGAGGGCCTCACCCCCGAGGCCGTCCGGATGGGCCTGGAGGGCAACCTCTGCCGGTGCACCGGCTACCAGAACATCGTCAAGGCGGTCCTGGCCGCGGCCGAGGAGATGCGCGCCGCGGCTCCCAGGGCCTGAGAGGAGGACCCGATGGCTCAGGTCATGGAACGCTACGTCGGAGCCGAGGTTCGCCGGAAGGAGGACCCCGAGTTCCTCACCGGCCAGGCCCGGTACGTCGACGACATGACGCTCCCGGGCATGGTGTGGCTGGGGGTGGTCCGGAGCCCCTTCGCCCACGCCCGGATCCGGTCGGTCGACGTCTCCAGGGCCCTGGCCATGCCCGGGGTCCTGGCGGCCTTCTCCGGGCAGGACCTGGCCGGGGAGTGGGCCGGCCCCCTCCCCATGGCCTGGCCGGTGACCGAGGACATCAAGAACCCCCCCATGTGGCCGGTGGCCAAGGACAAGGTCCGCTACCAGGGGGAGCCCGTGGCGGTGGTGGTGGCCCAGTCCCGTTCGCTGGCGAAGGACGCCGTCGAGGCCGTGAGCGTGGACTACGAGCAGCTCCCGGCGGTGACGGACGTGGAGGCCGCCCTCCGGGAGGGCGCCCCCCTCGTCCACGAGGAGTTCGGGACCAACGCGTCCTACACCTGGACGCTCACCAACGGGGACGTGGACAAGGTCTTCGCCGAGGCCCCCGTCGTGGTCAAGGGCCGCTACTACCTCCCCAGGCTGATCCCCAACGCCATCGAGCCCCGGGGCGCCCTGGCCCAGGCGAACCCGGCCACCGGGGACATCACCCTGTGGTCCTCGACCCAGATCCCCCACATCACCAAGGTGACCATGGCCGGCTTCGTGCTGGGGATCCCCGAGCACAAGCTCCGGGTGATCGCCCCCAGGGTGGGAGGTGGCTTCGGGTCGAAGATCCGGGTGTCGAACGAGGAGGCCCTCTGCTGCGCCCTGTCCCGCAAGCTCGGCCGTCCGGTGAAGTGGGTGGAGGAGCGCTCGGAGAACTACCTGGCCACCCACCACGGCCGTGACGTCCTCCAGGAGATCGAGCTGGCCGCGGACGAGGAGGGACGGATCCGGGGCTACCGGGTTCGCCTGCTCGCCAACATGGGCGCCTACCTCCTCCTGGTGACCCCCGGAGTCCCCCTGCTCGGGGCCTTCCTGTACTGCGGCCCGTACGGCGGGGAGGCCTACCACTTCGAGTGCACCGGGGTCTTCACCAACACCACGCCCACCGACGCCTACCGGGGGGCCGGGAGGCCGGAGGCCACCTACGCCATCGAGCGGGCCGTGGACGCGCTGGCCCGGCGGGTGGGGAAGGACCCCGCGGAGGTCCGCCGGCTCAACTTCCTCCCGCCGTTCACCGAGCCCACCAAGTCCCCCGGCGGCCTCGAGTTCGACGCCGGCGACTACGGGGCGGCCCTGGACAAGGCCCTGGAGCTCGTGGGCTACGAGCAGCTACGGAAGGAGCAGCAGGAGCGCCGGCAGCGGGGGGACCCCAAGCAGCTCGGGATCGGGCTCTCCACCTACATCGAGATGTGCGGGCTGGCGCCCTCCCGGATCCTGGGCTCGCTCCGCTACGGGGCGGGAGGCTGGGACGCGGCCAGCGTCCGCGTCCTGCCGACCGGCAAGGTGGAGGTGGCCATCGGGACCACCCCTCACGGGCAGGGGCACGAGACGACCTTCGCCCAGATCGTGGCCGACGACCTGGGCGTGCCCGTCGAGGACGTGGACATCATCTTCGGCGACACCGACCTAGTGCCGAGGGGGATGGACACCTACGGCAGCCGGAGCCTCTCCGTGGGCGGGGTGGCCGTCCACCGGGCATGCCAGAAGGTGGTGGAGAAGGCCCGCAGGATCGCCGCCCACGAGCTCGAGGTGGCCGAGGAGGACCTCGAGTACGAAGGGGGGCGGTTCTTCGTGCGGGGAGCGCCGGACCGGGCCAGGACCGTGGCCCAGCTGGCCCTCTCCGCCTGGACCGCCCACAACCTCCCCGAGGGCATGGAGCCGGGCCTCGATGCCCTGGCCATCTACGACCCGGGCAACTTCGTCTTCCCCTACGGGGCCCACGTCTGCGTGGCCGAGGTGGACACGGAGACGGGAGACACCCGGGTGGTCCAGTACGTGGCCGTGGACGACGTGGGCCGGATCATCAACCCGCTCATCGTGGACGGCCAGGTGGCGGGCGGCGTGGTCCAGGGGATCGCCGAGGCCCTGTACGAGGAGGCCGTCTACGACGAGAACGGCCAGCTCCTCACGGCCAACATGACCTCCTACGGGATCCCGGCAGCCCCGGAGGTGCCGGCCATCACGATCGGCCGGCTCAGCATCCCCTCCAGCACCAACGAGCTCGGGGTGAAGGGCGTGGGGGAGACGGGGACCATCGCCGCCCCGGCGGCGGTCATCAACGCGGTGGTGGACGCCCTCTCCCACCTGGGCGTGACCGACGTCGAGCGGCCGGCCACGCCGGAACGGGTGTGGCGGGCCATCCAGGAGGCGAAGACGAAGGGAGGTGGCGGGCGATGATCCCGGCGGCGTTCGAGTACGAGCGGGCGGAGTCGGTCGAGCACGCCATCGAGCTGCTCGGCCGCCACGGCGAGGACGCCAAGCTCCTCGCCGGGGGCCATTCGCTCCTCCCGCTCATGAAGCTCCGCCTGGCCCGCCCCTCGGTCCTCGTCGACATCGACCGGCTGGCCGACCTCGAGTACGTCCGGGACGCCGGGGACCGGATCGAGATCGGGGCCCTCACCCGGATGGCGGACCTGGCCACGAACCCGCTCCTCCGCGAGCACAACCCGCTCGTGGCGGACGCCGCCGGGAAGGTTGGCGACCCCCAGGTCCGCCACCGGGCCACCATCGGGGGCGCCCTGGCCCACGCCGACCCGGCGGGGGACCCCCCAACCGTGGCCCTCACGCTCGACGCCGAACTCGTGGTCCGGGGCCCGGACGGGGAGCGGACCATCCCGGCCGCCGAGTTCTTCCGGGGCCCCTTCGAGACGGCCCTCGGGCCCCAGGAGGTCCTCACCGCGGTGCGGGTGCCCAAGTTCGCCCCGGCCACGGGGTGGACCTACCTCAAGTTCCACCGGCGGGCCATCGACTGGGCCATCGTCGGGGTGGCGGCCGTGGTGGAGCGGGGCGACGGGGCCATCCGCCGGGCCCGGGTGGGGCTCACGAACATGGCCCTCACGCCGGTCCGGGCCCAGGCCGTGGAGGACGCCCTGGCCGGGGTGGAGGCCTCCCCGGAGGCCCTGGCCCGGGCGGCCGAACACGCCCCCGAGGGGACCAACCCGCCCTCGGACACCAACGCGAGCGCGGAGTACCGCCGGGAGGTCTCCAAGGTCCTGGTCCGGCGGGCGCTGGAGGAGGCCCTGGCCCGGAGCACCTAGGCCCGGGCCCATGCCGCGAGGGACGGACGCCGTCGTGGTGGGCGGCGGTGTGGTGGGGTGCGCTGTCGCCTGGGAACTGGCCCGGCGGGGGGTCCGGGTGACGCTCCTCGAGCGGGACGAGCTGGCCGCCGGGGCCTCCGGGCGGAACCACGGGCTCCTCCTCACGCCCCTCGACCCGGCCCTGGTCCCCATGGCCCGGGCCAGCCGGGAGCGCTACGAGGAGGTGGCGGCGTCCACCCCTGTTCCGGTGGGGCTGGACCGGGAGCCGGTGGGCTTTCTGGTCGTGGCCGGGGAGGACGAGCCGGGGGACGCCCTGGGCCGTGCCGAGGCCGAGGCCGCGGCCCGCTGCGGCGTCCCGGTCGAGCCCCTGGAGGGCCGGGAGCTCCGAGCCCTGGAGCCCGCCCTGGCCCACGACCTCGCCCGGGGCTGGCTCCTCCGGGACGGGTGGCGGCTCCAGCCGGCCCTCCTCACCGTGGCCCTGGCCCTGGCGGCCAGGGAGCTGGGAGGCGAGGTCCGGACCCGGAGCCTCGTCCGGGCGCTCCTCCGTCGGGGCCGGGCGTGGGGGGTCCTCACCGACGACGGCCTGCTGGAGGCCGACGTGGTGGTGGTGGCAGCGGGCCCCTGGTCGCCCCCGCTCGTCCGCCCCCTGGGCCACGACGTGCCCGTCACGGGGGCCCGGGGGTGGCTGGTGAGCCTGGCCCCCCGTCCCCAGCCCCTGGCCCGGGTGGTGGAGCGGGCCGGGTGGCACGAGCCGCCCGAGGCCGTGGGGATGGGTCCCCTGCGGGCCCGGGAGGCGGCGGCCGGCGCGGACACCGCCCTGGTGGGGACCCTCCTCCAGCCCAACCCCGACGGCACGCTCCTCGTGGGGGGCTCCCGGGAGCCCGCCCTGGGCCCCGACCCCGAGGACCCGAGCGTCCCCGCCCGCCTGCTCCAGGGGGCCGTCCGGACCGTCCCCGCCCTGGCCGAGGCCTCCGTCCTCTCGGCGTGGTGGGGGGTCCGCCCCATGTCCCCCGACGGGCGGCCCATCGTGGGCTGGCTCGAGGAAGGGCTCCTGGCGGCCACCGGCCACGGCTCGATCGGGGTGATCCTGGGCGGCGGGACGGGCCGGCTGGCGGCGGCCATGGTGGCCGGGGAGGAGCCTCCCTTCGACCCCGCCCCGTACGACCCCGGCCGGTTCGGCCGGGCCTAGCGAACCGGCTCCCGCCGGCCGGAGGGCGAAGCCCCCGCCGGGCCCGCTACCAGATGGGGTCGGGGGCGGGCGCCGGGCGGTCGCCAACTCTCGCCGGCTCCCCCACCCGGACCACCTCCGGGGACCCGTCGCCCAGGGGGCCCGCGGCCTCCCCCGCCTCCGGGGGCTCCTCCGCCCGCGGATCGGCGGCCTCCCAGGCCTCCGAGGGGACCGGCCCGCGGGCCCCG
>DATLZQ010000034.1:0-2555 GCA_035573915.1 Actinomycetota bacterium
GAGGGCATGAGGTACTCGATCCGGGTGGCGCCGGGGGTCCGGCTGCGGCCGAGCCGCCGCGGCATCGGGGTGAGCCTGGGCAAGGGCCGCACCTGGCTCTACCTCGGGCCGACCGGCGCCGGGGCCTCGACTGGGGTGGGAGCCGTCCGGTTCTACCAGTGGCACGGCGGGCGCCGGGGCCGGCGACCGGTTCAGCCGCCGGTACTGCCGGGTGAGACTCGCCTTGGCCGCCGGGGACACCTCGGCCGATTCCAGAACCCTGCGGCAGGGGGTGCGGGGGGTGTCGTAGCGCTTCCGGACCCTGGCCCCCCGGGCCTTCTCGATGAGCTTCATCTGGGGCTGGAAGAAGTAACCCGGTGGAGCTCAAGCGCGCAATCGCCCGCTGTGCCAGGACGAGATCCTCCGGCTGGGCGGCCTGAAGCAGGCGAGGGAGGAGGTGAAGGCCCCCGGACGAACCACCTGTCAATGGCCATCTCGAAGTCCCCACTGGTGGCCAAGTAAAGTCCCCACCCCAAGGGCTCAGGTCGGTGCCCGGCGACCACCCCCTCTCTGCTTGGCCTCCCGCATCCGGAACGACTCCCCCTCCGTGACCACCACGATGGCGTGGTGGAGGAGCCGGTCCAGCATGGAGACGGCCGTGGCGTGCTCGGGCAGGAACCGCCCCCACTCCTCGAACGGCCAGTGGCTCGCCACCCCGAGGGAGCGCCGCTCGTAGGCCGCGGCCACGAACCGGAACGGGAGCTGGGTGCCCACCGGGTCCAGGGGGGCGAACCCCACCTCGTCCACGACCGTGAGGTCGGAGCGGAGGAGCCCGTCGATCACCCTGCCACGGAGCCCTCGGCGAGCCCCCGGTAGAGGTGACGGGCGAGCTCGATGGCGGTCGTGGAGCGGACCCGGGAGCCCTCCTCCACCGCCGCGTGGCCGAGGCCGATGAGCAGGTGGGTCTTCCCCGTCCCCGCCGGCCCGACCAGGCAGAGGTTCTCCGCCCCCCGGATCCGCTCCGGGGAGGCGAGGTGGTCGAAGGTGGCCCGGGGGACCGGGGAGAGCGGGAGCTGGAACCCCTCGAGCGTCTTGCGCACCGGGAACGAGGCGGCCTTGAGCGGATCCGGAGGCGGGTCTCGTCGCGGCCGGCGCACTCCTCCTCGAGGAGCGTCCGGAGCAGCTCCTCCGGGGTCCACCGCCCGACCTTGGCCCGCTGGGGCACCTCGGGGGCCACCGCCCGGATCCGGGCGAGCTTCAGCCGCCCCAGGGCCCGCTCGAGGTCGGGGGCGAGGGCCGGGGCGGCGACCGCCCACCGTCCAGGGCGTAGGCGGAGAGGGGCCGCGCGGGGACCGCCGGGAACCCCCCGGCGAGGCGCCCGCCCCGGCGGCGAGGATCGCCCGCAGGTCGGCGGCGGTGAACCGGCGGAAGGCCGTGGCCCGCTCCAGGGTCCGGAGGAGCTCCTCCCGCCCCCAGGCCGCCTCGAGCTCGACGATCCCCCGCAGCTCCGAGGCGAGCCGGGGGGTGCCGGCCGCCGCCGCGTCCCGAAGGAACCGCTCGGCCACCTCCCCCAGGGCGAGGAAGGCCCGCTCGGCCTCCCCCCGGGGCCGGAGGCGCCTGCGCGGCCGCCGGTCGGGGCCCCCGTAGTGCTCGTCCGCGATCGAGCACTCCCCCGGGGCGACCAGCCGGTGGCGAGCCACCTCCTCCCCCCGGTGGGAGACCACCACCTCGCCGTCCTCGACCGCGACCTCGACCGCCTCCCCCACCAGGCGGTGGGGGACCGAGTAGCGGGCCGAGCCGATTCTCACCGTGGACAGCCGGTCCACCTTCCGCGCCACGCCCCGCCGCGGCGGCGGGCAGAGGGATGGCAGGGGCCGGAGCGCCGCCCGCTCGGCTTCCAGGCGTCGGGCGCGGACCGCCTGGATCTCCAGGGTGCACCCGTTCGTTCACCTCGGCGCACCACGCCCCTGGCCCGGGCGTTCCCCTCGGCCGGGGAGGCGAAGCCCCCGGCGGGGACGACGAGGTGCCGCTCGGCGTCGCCCACCAGGTGCTCCACCACGCCCTTGGACCCGGGGTCGGCGGCCTCGCGGGATGCCGGGCCGGAACCCGTGGCGGGCGGCGGAGCGGACGTGGTCGGGGTGGGGGACCCGGGCGTCCGCCACCTCCCCCGCCTTCAGGCAGGCCATCCGGTCGGCGAGGACCACCGCCCCCGACCCCGCCCACCTCCTCGAAGCACTCGGCCAGGAGGCGCAGGGTGGTCTCCCGCCGCCGGTCGGGGGCGAAGCGGACGAAGCGGTAGCGGCTCCAGGCGAGCAGGGCGCAGAACACCGGGAGGCCCCCCTCCTCCCCCCGGTCGATCACCAGGTGCTGCCCCGGCGAGGGCACCCAGGGCCGGTAGGTCCGCCGCTTCCGCCGGTAGCAGGCCTTGGCCCGGGCCACGGCCCGGCGGAGGTTGCGGGCCGACCCGGCGTAGCCGGCCGCCCGGGCCTCGGGGAGGAGCCGCTTGGCCGAGATCCTGCCCTTCGTGTCGCGGACCCGGCGGGCGATCAGGCCCTCCACGAGGTCGGTGTTCCGAG
>DATLZQ010000035.1:0-6625 GCA_035573915.1 Actinomycetota bacterium
GGCCGCCCGGGCCTCGGGGAGGAGCCGCTTGGCCGAGATCCTGCCCTTCGTGTCGCGGACCCGGCGGGCGATCAGGCCCTCCACGAGGTCGGTGTTCCGAGGCCGCCTCCGGCGCACGCCGGGCTCCTCCCCCCTCGCCCGGCGCTCCAGGACCCGGCGGACCGTCTTGTGGGTCGTGCCGCAGATCGCTGCGGCCGCCCGGTAGCTCCCCGTGGCCAGGTACGCGTTGACGATGTCCATGCACTCCCTCGCAGACTTCAGCTCGACCTCCTCCCCGGGGCCACGCGGTGTGGATCGCGCCAACACCGTCGCGTCCCGGGAGGAGGTCTTCCGCTACTTCACCGCTCGAAGGGTGGGGACTTTCGGTGGCCACAGATGGGGACTTTCACATGGCCACGGCCACCATAAGACTCATAATCCGCCGGTCGGAGGTTCGAGTCCTCCCCGCCCCACCAAAATCGCAGGTCAGCAGGCACTTCCGTCGGGACGCTCCGACCGCTGCTACCGTCCGTGCTACCCAACGTCCGAAGATCGGTTGGCTTGCCGCTTGAGTGACGGCCGAGGCACCGTTGGATTCCCGTCCCAATCCCAATGACTTGTAGTGACTACGGGCGACCACGCCGCGGATGGATGGGCGTACCGGCTATGCTTGTGCCGTGAGGCCGCGGACCCCGAACAGGCGGTGGGCCGTCACGCTCTTGGCGGTCCTTGCCTTGCTCTTTGCGCCCGCCTGGGACGAAGGCCCGATCGGCGCGCGGCGCGATGCGAAAGAGCCGCTCGGGGCCTACATCCTCGCGCCCACGTTCAGTGAAGCGATGCTGGCTCTCGGTCCGAAGGTCACGTCCCACTACCTTCAAGCAATCACTCAGCGCTCTCGGCCGGACTCCCTGCCCCTCGCTGTCCCTCCGGCGGCCGCTCCGGCGTTCCTGTTCCTCTTGGCGTCGTTCGTGGGAGGCTTCCTTCTTAGAAGCAGTCCTCGCCTGATCGCCTTCCCGCCGCAGACCCCCCGCGGCCCCCCCGCACCCACAACCATCTAGCTCCGTCTACCGCCCGATCCGCAGTGGTCCTGCGGACCGAACCGGAGGTGCCCCTTGTCCCAACATCTGGGCCGGCGCGCGCTGGCCGTGCTCCTCCTCGTCGGGGTGGCGGCGGCCGTGGTCGTCACGCGGCCGCCCCGCCTGGGGCTCGACCTGCGAGGCGGGACTCAGATCGTCCTCGAGGCGCAAGACACCCCGCAGCGGCGGGTCGACGCCGACGCCCTCGGCCGCACCCTCGAGGTCCTCCGGCGCCGCGTTGACCAGCTGGGGGTGGCCGAGCCGGCGCTCCAGCGCTCGGGAGACCGGAGGATCATCGTCGAGCTTCCGGGGGTGCAGAACCCCGAGCAGGCCCTCGCCGTCATCGGCCGGACCGCCCAGCTCACCTTTCACCCCGTCCTGGAGGTGGTGGGTCCCGAGGCGACCGGGGAGGCGCCAAGGGGCCAGGGCGAGGACGAAATCCCCGCCCCGGAGCCCTCACCGGGCCGAGGAACTGAGGACCTGATCCTCCCCGCCGAGGGAGGCGCCCGCCTTCGGCTGGCCTCTGCCGCTCTTACCGGCGAGGTGGTGGGCGACGCCCAGGCGGTACTCGATACCCAGCAGCTCACTTCCGAATGGATCGTCCAGGTGTCCTTCCGGGATGGTGGCGGTGAGAAGTGGGCCGAGCTCACCGGCGAGGCGGCCTGCAACCCGGTGGGGGATCCCCGCCGCCGGGTGGCCATCGTCCTGGACCATGAGGTCATCTCCAGCCCCGAGGTGGCCCCCGACGTTGAGTGCGGGGTGGGCATCGCTGGAGGGACCACGGTGATCACCGGGCGGTTCACCGCCCAGGAGGCCAAGGACCTGGCCCTCCTCATCCGGGCCGGAGCCCTCCCCGTGCCCGTCGAAGTGGTGGAGCAGCGCACGGTCGGTCCGTCCCTAGGGGAGGCCGCCATCCGGGCCAGCGTCCAGGCCGCGCTGATCGGGGCCGCCCTGACCATCCTCTACATGGTGGCCTACTACCGGTTGCTGGGGGGCCTGGCGGCCGCGGCCCTCCTCATCTACGGGCTCCTGAGCTTCGCCGTCCTCCTCCTCCTCGGGGCCACCCTCACCCTCCCCGGGGTCGCGGGGTTCGTGCTGGCCATCGGGATGGCCGTGGACGCCAATGTCCTCGTGTTCGAACGGATCAAGGAGGAGCACGCGGCCGGTCAGCGGATCGGCTCGGCGGTCACGGCCGGGTTCAAGCGGGCCTGGAGCGCCATCGCCGACTCCAACGCCACCACCATCCTGGCCGCTGCCCTCCTGTTCTTCCTCGCCTCAGGGGCCGTGCGGGGGTTCGGGATCACCGTGACCATCGGGGTGGCGGTGTCCATGTTCACCGCCCTTGTGGTCACCAGGATCCTGGTCGAGGTGGCCATCCGCCCCGCTGCGGTGCGTACCCGGCCCACCTTCCTTGGGATGGGGGTCGGCAGCGGCTTTCGCCGGTGGCTTGAGGAGCGATCGCCGGACCTCCTGGGCCGGTCGAGGATCTGGTTCACGGTCTCCGCGGTGGTGCTGGCCCTGGCGATGGCTGGGCTCGTCACCCAGGGCCTGAACCTCGGCCTCGACTTCCGGGGCGGGAGGCTCCTCGAGTACGAGACGGCCCGGCCCGCCAACCTGGATCGGGTCCGCGAGGAGCTCGCCGCCCGGGGGCTCCCCCGGGCCATCGTGCAGGAGTCGGGGAAGGGGAACGTCTCGGTGCGCACCGGACCCCTCACGCTAGCCGAGGAGCGCAGGGTCGAGGAGGCCGTCACCTTCGCCTCCGGCCCCGTCGAGAAGGTCCGGGACGAGTTCGTGGGGGCTACCATCAGCGCGGAGCTTCAGCGCAAGGCGCTTTGGGCCCTGGGTCTCGCTCTCGGGGCGCAGCTCCTCTATCTGGCCTTCCGGTTCCGGTGGACCTACGGGGCATCGGCCGTGGCCGCCATGCTCCACGACGTGGTGATCCTCCTCGGGGTGTTCGCCTGGCTGGGCAGGGACATCGACGGGGTGTTCGTGGCCGCCCTGCTCACCGTGGTCGGGTACTCGATCAACGACTCGGTGGTGGTCTTCGACCGGATCCGGGAGCAGCGGGCCGCCCGGGCCAGGGAGCCGCTGGCTCACGTGGCCAACGAGGCCTGCCTGCAGACCATCCCCCGGACCATCAACACAGGCCTCGGGGCCTTGTTCATTCTGGTGGCCCTGTACGTCCTCGGCGGAGAGACCCTCACCGACTTCGCCCTCGCCTTGATCGTGGGGATCCTCGTGGGTACCTACTCCTCGATCTTCACCGCCGCCCCCCTGGCGGTCGCACTCGAGCGGGTCGGCTCAAGGCCTCCGGCGGGGGCCCGGGCCACACCTGCTCCGGCCGGGGTCGGTTCGCGCAGGGTGAGGGGCGCGCCGGGCCGGTCGGGCTCCAGAAGGCCGCGCAAGCCGAGCAGGGCGGGGAGGCGGCGATGAGGAGCGAAGACGGTGCTAGAGGGCGGGAGGAGCTCGTGCCGTCTCGTCGCCGACCCTCGCGCCGGGTGGTGCTCCTCCTCGTGGCGATCGTGCTGATCTTCGGCTACGGCGTCGTCGGATACATGGTCCTGGGCTTCGGCTTCGTCGATGCCCTGTACATGACGTCCCTGGCTCTCACCACAGCCGGGTTCACGCCGGCCGGGGAGCTCGACCGGGCCGCGAAGGTCCTCACGGTGAGCATCGCGGTCCTCGGGGTGAGCGCCTTCCTGGCGGTGCTCGGGGTGCTCACCACGACTCTGGCCGAGCGGCAATACACGGAGCGTGCGAGGAGGAGGCGGATGGAGAGACGGATCGAGGCCTTACGGAACCACCACATCATCTGCGCCTACGGCCGGGTGGGCCGGACGGTGGCCCGCGACTACGAGGCCGAAGGGGTGCCCTTCGTGGTCATCGACTCCAAGGAGGAGCTCGAGGAGCAGATGCAGGCCGACGGGATCCTCTACATCATCGGGGATCCCTCCTCCGAGGTGGTGCTCCTTCAGGCGGGGGTGGAGCGGGCCCGGGGGCTGGTGTGCGCCGTCGACTCCGACGCAACGAACGTCTACATCGCCCTCACGGCCCGCTCCTTGAACCCGAACATCTTCATCGTGGCCCGGGCCGGCGAGCCGGGCTCGGGGGAGCGGCTGTACCGGGCCGGCGCCGACCGGGTGGTGTCTCCCTACGTCACGAGCGGGCGCCACATGGCTCTGCTCTCCCTCCGCCCCCGGGTCGTGGACTTCTTCGAGGTGGTAGGGCTCGGAGGACGGCAGGCCCGGCTCGATGAGCTGGTCGTCGAGGAGGGCTCCCCGATGGTGGGCCGGACGCTGGGGGAGGCGTGCGGCCCGGCCGTGCCCCTGCTCCTGCGGCGCGGGAGCGGGGAGGTGGTTCCCAACCCTCGCGGGGACGAGCAGCTGGCGCCCGGAGATCTCATCTTCCTGTTCGGGGAGCCCGGGGCCCTCCGGGCCATCGAGGAGGCCCTGGGGTGAGGCGGGCCACCGGCGTCCTCGCGGCATCGTCCCTGCTGCTGGCCGGCTGCCTGGGCCTGCCTCCGCGGGTCGACCGGATCACCATCGTCAATCCCACCGACTACGACCTCGACGTGGAGGTCACCGGGCGGGACCGGGACGGCTGGCTGCCCACTGCCATCGTCGAGGCCGGGGAGGAAGACGTCGCCCAAGAGGTGATCGATCAGGGGGAAGTGTGGATCTTCCGCTTCCGGCACTGGGGGGATCCGATGGGTGAGCTCTCCGCGAGCCGGGCCGAGCTCGAGCGGAGCGGCTGGCGGGTGGAGGTGCCCGCCCAGGTGGAGGAGCGGCTCCGAGAGCTGGGGAGGCCTTCATCGACCGAGGTGGTCGATGGCTGAGGAGGGAAGCAGACCGCGACTGAGATGGACGGGAACCCGCACCGAGGGTACGGCAGGGGCTCCCACGAGACATCGAAGAGGTGGGTCATGAGCATCGGCGAACAGGATCTGCCCGGCATCGGGCGGCGCTACGAGATCGTCGTGGGCAGGGGTCAGCGCGTCGTCCTGGTCATCCATCACTCGGGGCGGCGGGATCTGTACGTGATCGAACGTCACCGGGACGAGCCGACCTGTGCCGTGGAGCTCACCGACGACCAAGCCCGAAGGATCGGGGCCATCCTGGGCGGCGCCTTCTTCAAGCCGACCGTCGTGGAGGAGATCGAAGACATCGTCGGGGAGTTCGCGGTCGATTGGGTGACCCTCCCGGAGGACTCCCCGGCCATCTCTCGCTCCATCGCCGACCTGCAGATTCGTCGGCGAAGCGGGATGAGCGTCGTGGCCATCGTCCGCGGGAAGCGCACCATCACCGCCCCTCACCCGGACGAGGTGCTTCGGCCGGGAGATCGCCTCGTGGTGGTGGGAAGGCACGAGGACATGCCCAGGTTCCTCGAGCTGGTCATGGGCTGAGCAGATGCCCAACGAGCTCGTGGCCCTCGGGGGTGCGTTCCTGACGGCGGGACTGCTGGGCCGCTTGGGTCGGAGGGTGGGCCTGCCCACCATCCCGTTCTTCATGGCCGCGGGCATCATCACAGGACCGCACACCCCCGGCCTGGTCCTGGTCGAGAACCCCGCCGATCTCGAGGTGTTCGCCGCCGTGGGGCTCGTGCTGCTCCTCTTCCATCTCGGGCTGGAGTTCTCGCTGGCCGACCTGGTCGGTGGGGGCCGCCGGCTGCTCCTGGCGGGGGCCGTGTACATCCTCCTGAACGTCGGCGGCGGGCTTGTCCTCGGGTTTGCTCTCGGGTGGGGAGCGAGGGAGGCCTTCATCGTCGCCGGTGCGGTCGGGATATCCTCATCCGCCATCGTCACCAAGCTCCTCATCGAGCTCAGGCGCCTGGCCAATCCGGAGACCCGAATGATCCTCGGGATCATCGTGGTGGAGGACGTGTTCCTGGCCCTCTACCTGGCCGTGCTCCAGCCGATCCTCGGCGGCGCGGAAGGGCTCGCTGAAACCCTCCTCGTGTTCGGTCGGGCCTTCGCCTTCCTGGTGGTTCTGTTCCTTGTCGCGCGCTACGCGGCCCAGTGGGTGGGTCGCCTCGTGGGCTCCGAGGACGACGAGCTGCTCACGGTCCTGTTCGTCGGCCTGGCGGTCCTCGTCGCCGGTGCGGCCGAGGAGGTCGGGGTGTCCGATGCGATCGGGGCGTTCATGGTCGGGCTGATCCTCGCCGAGACCAAGGCCGCCTCCCGCATCCAGCACCTGGTGCTTCCCCTCCGGGACGCCTTCGCTGCCGTGTTCTTCTTCGCCTTCGGCCTCACCATCGCCCCCGCCGATATCGCTGCGGTGGTCGCCCCGGTGGCCGGGGCCGTGGCCCTCACCCTGGTGATGAACGTGGGGGCGGGGCTGGTGGCCGCCAGGATGCACGGGTTCGGGGGCCGCGAGGCCGCCAATGCAGGGCTGACGCTGCTGGGGAGGGGGGAGTTCTCCTTGATCCTGGCCACGTTGGCCACGGCAGCCGGATTGGACGAGCGCATCGGGCCGTTCATCGCGCTCTACGTCCTGGTGCTGGCCATCGCGGGACCCCTGCTCGCGTCGCGCTCGGAATGGGCCACGAGGCTGTTGCCGTTCAGGCCGCCCAGG
>DATLZQ010000036.1:0-2217 GCA_035573915.1 Actinomycetota bacterium
GGTGGGCCCTGGCCGCCGGTGGGCCATGGCGGAGGCCCCCGTCCACGCCCTCCGGCAGGTGAGGGAGGCCCTGGGCGGGACCGTGAACGACGTGGTCCTGGCGGCCGTGGCCGGCGCCCTGCACCGGTGGCTCCGGGCCCACGGAGAGCCCACCCGGGGCCGGTCCCTGCGGGCCCTGGTCCCCGTGTCCCTCCGGCGGGTGGGGGCAGGGCCGAGCCTCGGGAACCGGCTGTCCGCGGTCCTGGTCGACCTCCCCGTCGGCCCCATGGGCGCCCGCCGCCGCCTCCGTCTGGTGAGCGAGCGGACGGCGCGGCTCAAGGCCTCGGCACAGGCCACGGGCGTGGCCTTCCTCGTGGGCATCGGGTCGTGGGCCCCGTCTCCCCTCCACGCCTTGGCCGCCTGGGCCGCGGGGCGCCTGCGGTTCGTCAACCTGGCCGTCTCGAACGTGCCGGGCCCCGAGGTCCCCCTCTCCGTGGCCGGGGCCCGGGTCCTCGCCCACTACCCGGCCCTGCCCCTGGCCGAGGGCATGGGGCTGTCCATCGGGTGCACCAGCCTGGCCGACACGATGGGGTTCGGGGTCACGGCCGCCCCGGAGACCCTCTCCGACGTCGAAGCCCTGGCCGCGGGCCTCGCGGAGGCCGTGGAGGAGCTCCGCCAGGCGGCGAGCCACCCGGCCGGGCGCCAGGGGGAGGGCTCTGGCCGAACCGTGGGGGAAAGGGCCCCCGAGCGGCCCTGACCGCTACATCAGGTCCAGCCCGGCCAGGTTCCGCATGAGATCGCTCACCACGTCGGGGTCGGTGACCGCGTCCACGAGGGCCGGGACGCCGTCCCCAGTGGCCTTGAGGGCCCGCTCCAGGGCGGGACGGAGCTGCTGGGGCTCGGTCACCCGCTCCCCGTGGCCCCCCAGGGCATCGGCCAGGAGGTCGTAGCGGGCGGCCGACGGGGGGAGCTGCCGGGCCGCCTCCTCCCCGTAGAACAGCCGCTGCTCGTGGCGGACGTCCCCCCAGCCCCCGTTGTTCACCACGACCACCACGACCGGGAGCCGGTGACGGGCGGCGGTGTCGAGTTCGAGCGCGGTGAGGCCGAAGGCCCCGTCCCCGGTGAGGAGGAACACGGGCTCGTCGGGCCGGGCGGCCCGGGCGGCCACGGCGAACGGGAGCCCCACCCCCAGCGTGCCCATGGCGGAGCCGATGAAGAGGTTCGTCCCGGGCCGGTGGGCGCGGGAGAAGGCGATCCCCCAGAGCACGCTGTCCCCTCCGTCAGAGACGAACGTGTGGGGTCCCTGCTCCTCGGCGAACCGGGTCACCTCCCGGGCCACCCAGCCGGGGTGGAGGCCCCGGGCGGGCCGCTCGCACTGCTGGTCCCAGCTCTGCCAGCTGGCGGCCACCCCGGCCCGGGCCTGCTCCACCCAGGCGTCGAAGGCGTCGGGGGGCCTGGTCCAGGCCTCGATCAGGGCCTCCAGGGTGGCCCGCACGTCGCCCACCAGCCCTACCTCCGGGCGGCGCAGGCCGCCCAGGTGCTCGGGCCGGACGTCCACCTGGACCACCCGCTGGCCCGGAGGGAACAGTGGCGGCCCGCCGTAGAGCAGGTTGGCGTTGAACCTCGACCCCAGGACCAGGGCCACGTCGGCCGAGGCCAAGGCGATCCCCCCGTGCACCAGCCCGCCCAGGCACCGGGGGTGGTCGTCGTCCAGGAGGCCCCGGGCGGCGCTGGTCGTGGTCACGGGGACGCCGGTCCGCTCGACGAAGGCGGCCAGGGCCTCCCCGGCCCCGGAGAAGTGGGCCCCGGAGCCCGCCACGGCCACCGGCCGCTCGGCCCCCTGCAGGAGGTCCAGGGCCCGGTCCAGGTCGCCTCGGACGGGGACGGCCCGGGCCTCGTCGGGCGGCCCCTGGGGCCAGGGGCGCTCAGCGGGGGTGGCCGTGCGGGCCAGGACGTCCTGCGGGACCTCGAGGTAGGCCACCCCGGTCGCCCCCGACCGGGCCTGGTGGACGGCCTGGGCCACGTACTCGGGGATGCGTTCGGTCTCCAGGCACTCGGCCCGCCACTTGGTGACCGGGGCCACCAGGGCCAGCTGGTCGAGGTCCTGCACCGCTCCCCGGTGCCGCTGGCGGACCCCGGTCCGGCCGGCCAGGACCACCACCGGGACCCCGGAGGCGTTGGCCTCGGCCACCCCGGCCAGAGCCGTGGCCACCCCCGGGCCGGCGGTCACGGCGGCCG
>DATLZQ010000037.1:0-20289 GCA_035573915.1 Actinomycetota bacterium
CTGAGGCGATGAACTCATCCCGCCAGGAGGCCAGCCGGTGGGCCTCCACCCGGAGCTCGCGCGAGACCTCGTCCAGGTCCTCGCCCCGGAGCAGGCGCATCACCGCGTCGGCCTTGCGTCTCGTAGACCACCGGACCTCCCTCGGCCGTTCTCCCTTCCCCCTCGCTGCCACAGCGGACCTCCCGGTTCTCATGGCCGCGCACCCTCCATCCTCTTACCGGGCGTCCAGGGAAACCGGGAGCGGTGGACAACGGCAAGAGCAAGATCTACTTCGAGGGACCCCTTTCACAAAAGGGCGCCTGCGACCAGAAGGGGTGTGGCTCAGGTAACAATACCCCCACTCAAGCCTGGGATCAGATGGTGGCTAAGATGGATGCCAGGCCGCAGACGATAGTAGACATGGCTCTTTCCACGGATATCCGCTGGCGCAATCCTTAGACCAGATAGGAGCATGGTGGTTCGACCGTTCGAAGGAGAAGTGAAATGTTCCGGAAAGCCTCTGTCGCGCTAGCTGCCGTGGCACTCGCAGTTGGGGGGACGGTGGCTGCCCGGGCCCTGTCGGGGTCGCCCCAGGGCCTTCCGCAGGAGTTTCCTCCCGGTGCGCTCCCCTCGGAGAAGCAGGCCATCCTCGAGGAGGAGTGGGAGAGGATAGAGCTATCGAGGCGGGCAGCGGCCCAGGTCCCGGCCGACCCCAAGGCCGCCGCCCCCACCACTCGGCCCTCCTGGTCCACGGGCATCTTCCCCGACGAGGCCGGGGACTTCCCTGGCCCCGAGTTCTCCTTCACCACCCTCTGGAGGGGCGTGGGGGAGGGGTCGTTCTGGGCGGTCTACGCAGGGCTGCGGGTCGTGGGCCCCCCGGAGGAGGAGGGCAAGGGGATGGTCCTCGTGATCCGGATCGACTCCGAGACGTGGGGCCACGAGTTCCGCCGGTACGTGGCCCCCATCCCCGGGCCCGTGCGGATCGTCGCGGCCGACGGCTTCCAGCTCACCCTGGCCTCGGACCTGGACGGGAGCCGCGCCGGCTTCGACGTGGTCACGGGGACGTTCTCCTCGGCCTGACCGGCGACCGGCGGTGAGGCCCGCGACCCTTGCCCGCGCCGCCGCCCGGAGCTCCGCCCTGGCCGTGGCCGGGGCCCTGGCGCTGGCGCTGGCGGCGTGCCCGGCCCCCACGCGGCCCACCAGGACCGCCCCCGGCGCTCCGACCGTCACCGGCGCACCCCCCACCCAGGCTCCCTCACCGCTGGAGGTGGTGGCGAGGGTGCGCATCCCGTTCGGGGTCGGCTTCCTGGGGTGGGACGGACGCTTCCTGTGGGCGGTGGGCGGGCCGTTCGGGGAGGGCCGCCGCCAGTGGCTGGTGCGGATCGACCCGAGGAGCCGGACCGCGAAGCGAGCGGCGTTGGTGGGGATCCTGGCCAATGGGCTGGCCGTCGGGCGGGACGCGGTCTGGGTGGCGAACGGCTCCGGGAGGGGAGCCGCGTACTCACAGAGCGAACGGGGTCCGGGGTTCCCCCAGGAGAACAGCCTCCAGCGGGTGGGCCTCGGCCCCCGAGCGTCCTCGCGGTACCTGCCCATGGACTACCCCGAGGCCGTGGCGGCCGACCACGGGGTGTGGGCCGTCCGGTTGACGGCCGAGGGACTCGAACTGGTGCGGGTGGATGCTCCAGGGAGACCGAGGGTGGTGGCTGAACTCGCCGCCAACCCCCCCGCCTTCCTCGCCTTCGGGGACCGGCGCCTCTGGATGGCCACGCCCGTCTGGGAGTCTGGGGACGGCCTCCTCACGAGCTTCGACCTCGCCACGGGGGCGGTGAGGACACAGGCCCGGCTCCCGAAGATGGTCCCCAGCGGGCTGGCGGTGGGTCTCGGGGGCGTCTGGGTCGTAGGCTCCTGGGGCGTGCTCCGGGCGGACCCGGCGACGGGCCGCCCCTCCGGGCCGGTGGTCCCCATCCTCTCGTGCGCGGTCGCGGTGGGTGGGGGGTTCCTCTGGATCGCCGACGGGCTGGGCCGGGTGTACCAGCTAGACCCGGCCAACGGTACCGTCGTGGGGCAGGCCAGCGGGGTGGGGCGCAACCGGTGCGCCCTGGCCTACACCGAGGACGGCCTCTGGGTGGCCGACGCTCGCGGGGTGACCCTCGTGGCCTCCGGCCGCTGACCAGGCCCTACTCCTGGTACTCGGGACAGAAGGGGGCCGTGGGGTCGGCCAGGGGCGAGGTGTCGCCGGTCACGGCGCGCAGCGCGTCCACCCGCCCGTTGCTGAAGCACTCGTCGTAGCCGGGGAGCCCCAGGTCCACCGCGGTGGACTGCAGGAGGGACTCGACCGCGGTGGGGGAGAGGACCACGTCCGTTCCCTGGAGCGACCCGAACTGGCTCACGATGAGCGCGGCCACGCCCGCCGCGTGGGGCGAGGCCATGATGGGGGCTAGTCGACCCGGACCGAGCGGGGGCCCGCCGGGCCCGCTAGGCTTGGGATGATGGGCCGGGGCGAGGAGTTCGAGACCGTCATCGGGCTGGAGACCCACGTCGAGCTGGCCACGGCCACCAAGATGTTCTGCCGGTGCCGCAACGGGTTCGGGGCTCCGCCCAACACCAACGTCTGCCCCATCTGCCTCGGCCACCCCGGGACCCTCCCCGTGCCCAACCAGAAGGCCATCGAGTACACGATCCGGATCGGGCTGGCCCTGGGCTGCGAGATCCTCCCCCGGTCGCTCTTCCACCGGAAGAACTACTTCTACCCGGACATGCCCAAGAACTTTCAGATCTCCCAGTACGACCTCCCCATCGCCGTCCGGGGGCACCTGGACCTCGAGGTGGACGGGGAGGTCCGCCGGGTCGGGATTACCCGGGTCCACCTGGAGGAGGACACCGGCAAGACCGTCCACGCCGGGGCCACCGGGCGGATCGCCGGAGCCGACTACGCCCTGGAGGACTACAACCGGGCCGGCGTGCCCCTGGTGGAGGTGGTCTCCGAGCCCGACCTCCGCACCCCCGAGGAGGCCCGGGCCTACGTGACCGAGCTCCAGGCCATCCTGCAGACCCTGGGGGTGTCCGGGGCCCGGATGGAGGAGGGGCAGCTGCGGGTGGATGCCAACGTGAGCGTCCGCCCCCGGGGGCAGGAGGGCTTCGGGACGAAGGTCGAGGTGAAGAACCTGAACTCCGTGCGGTCGCTGTACCGGGCCCTCCGTTACGAGCAGGAGCGGCAGCGGGAGGCCCTCCGGCGGGGGGAGGCCCTGGTCCAGGAGACCCGCCACTGGGACGAGGACCGGGGGGTGACCACGCCCCTGCGGAGCAAGGAATACGCCTTCGACTACCGGTACTTCCCCGAGCCCGACCTCTCCCCGGTCGAGCCCGACCCGGCCTGGGTGGAGCGGCTCCGGGCCGAGCTGCCCGAGCTCCCGGCGGCCCGGAGGGCCCGGTTCCGGCGGGAGTACGGGCTCGAGCCCCGCCAGGCCGCCCTGGTTGGAGGCTCCCCCGAGTGGGCCCGGTTCTTCGAGGAGGCCGTGGTCCTGGGGGCCGACCCCCGGGCGGCGGCCAACTGGATGACGGGCGACCTGGCCGGGCTCCTCAACGAGGCCAGGGTCTCCCTCTCGGCCTCCCGGGTGACCCCCCGACACCTGGCGGACCTGGTCCGGCTCCTCTCGGAGGGGGTGATCTCCTCGGCCGGGGCCAAGCTCGCCCTGGAGGAGGTCTTCGCCACCGGCGCCCCCGTGGAGGAGGTGGTGGAGGCCCGGGGGCTTCGGCAGGTCTCGGACCGGGCCCGGCTGGAGGGCCTGGTGGAGGAGGTCATCGCCGAGAACCCCGGGCCGGTGGCCCAGTTCCGCAAGGGCAAGGAGGGAGCCATCAACGCCCTGGTGGGCGAGGTCATGAAGAGGACCCGGGGCTCGGCCAACCCCCGGCTCGTGGCCGAGCTCCTCCGGGAGCGCCTGGCGGCCGACGCGGTCCGGGGCTCCTGAGGCCGGGGCCGGGCCGCCCGTCCCCGGCGCCCGCGGGGAGGCGAGGGGCAGGCCCGGGGGGCCGGCCCTCCGCCAGCGTCCTTCGGAGCTCGCTCAGGCCCCGACCGTGAACTCCGCCTTCATGCCGAGGTCCCGGCTCCCCCTCCAGCTTGAGCAGGTCCTTGAGCTCGCCGGGCGCTCCCGCGAACTCGTGGCCTGCACCCCCTCGTTCTCGAGGAGGACGGCGTGCTCCCCGGGGGTGACGCCCTCGGGCACCCTGAAGTAGTGCTCGCTGAAGTAGTACTCGCCCAGCTCCACCGTGACGTTGGCCTGGGGAGGGGTGACCGGGGGGCCGGTGGCGGGCGTCACCGTGAAGGTGGCAGGACGCTCGTCGCCCTCGCCCAGGGCCAGGTAGGTGCCCTCGGGGAACCTCCCCCTGGTTCTGGAGGGCGTCCATGTCCTGCTCGGGGGGACGCCCTGGTTGAGCCGGGCGAAGAAGATCGGGGCCTCCTTCGGTCCCTCGTTGCGGAAGGTGACGGCGACGGGCTCTGCCTCGCCTCCTCCTCGAACTGGAACGCGGAGTCGTCCAGGACGACCTCAGGGAAGACCACCCGCCCGGGCCGTGTCAAGCGGACCGAGGGAGGCGGATGGGCGGGTGGTACGCTGACCCAGGCCCGCCTCGGCCACGGAGCGGCACGGGGTGGGGAGTCGGCCCGAGACGCAGTCCGGCGAGCAGTCCGGCGAGAGGAAGGAGTCGCTCGACGGTGGACAGGCCCGAGATCCTCATGACCCCCGGCCCCACGCCGGTCCCCCCCGAGGTCCTCCTGGCCCAGGGCAGCCCCCTCGTCTACCACCGGGGCCCGGGCTACGGCGACCTCCTGCGGGAGGTGACGGAGGGTCTCAAGCAGGTCCTCAAGACCGAGGCGGACGTCCTCGTGTTCACCTCCTCGGGGACGGGGGCCATGGAGTCGGCCGTGGCCAACCTCTTCTCCCCCGGGGACCGGGTGGTGGTGCCGGTGGCCGGGTACTTCGGGGAGCGGTTCGCCCGGATGGCCGCGGCCTTCGGCCTCGAGGTCCGCCGCATCGACTACGAGTGGGGGCGGGCGGTGGACCCGGCGGACGTGCGGGCCGCGCTGGACGAGGCCCCCGCCCGGGCCGTCCTCATGCAGCACAGCGAGACCTCCACCGGGGTCGTCCACGACGTGGAGGCCGTGGGGCGGGTCACCCGGGAGCGAGGGGTCCTGCTCGTGGTGGACGTCATCTCCAGCCTGGGGGCCGTGCCCTACGAGGGGGACGCCTGGGGGGTGGACGTGGCCGTGGGGGGGTCCCAGAAGGCCCTCATGGCCACCCCGGGCCTGGCCTTCGTCTCGGTCTCCGAGGCGGCCTGGGCGGCCAGCCGGGAGGCCCGCAACCCCCGCTTCTACTTCGACTGGGCCGCCTACAAGAAGGCCTACGAACTTCCCAATCCCGAGAACCCCTACACGCCGGCCATCTCCCTCATGCTGGGGCTGCGGGCCGCCCTCCGGCGGTTCTTCGCCGAGGGCCCGGAGCGGGTCCTCGAACGCCACCGGGTCCTCTCCACCGCCACCAAGGAGGGGGTGCGGGCCCTGGGCCTGGACCTCTTCGGGGAGCACCCCGAGCGGGCCTGGGCCGTCACCACGGTGCTCGTGCCGGAGGGGGTGGACGGGACCGAGCTGGTGCGCAGGGTCCGGGCCGACCACGGGATCATCCTGGCCGGGGGGCAGGGGCCCCTGCGGGGGAAGGTCTTCCGCATCGGCCACCTCGGCTACTACGACCGGTTCGACATCCTGCGGGCCCTGGCCGCCTTGGAGCTCACCCTGGAGGACCTGGGCTACCCGGCCAAGCGGGGGGCGGCGGTGGCCGCGGCCGAGGCCGTCTTCGCCGCGGAGTCCCGGGGGGCCGCCGCCCGGGCCCGCTGACGCCGGGTGAGGCGGCGTGGAGCCCGAGGCCCGGTGAGAGCCCGTGAAGCCCCGGTGAAGCCCCGGTGAAGCTCACGTGAAGCCCGGTGAAGCCCCGGTGAAGGTCCTGGTCACCGAGCCGCTGTCGGAGCGGGGGCTGGCCCTGCTCCGGGAGGAGTTCGAGGTGGACGTCCGCCCCGAGCTCGCCTCGGGGGGGCTGGCCGAGGCCGTGGCCCCCTACCACGCCCTCGTCGTCCGGTCCCAGACCAAGGTCACGGCGGAGGTGGTGGAGCGGGCCGCCTCGCTCCGGGTGATCGGGCGGGCCGGGATCGGCCTGGATAACGTGGACGTGGAGGCGGCCACCAGGCGGGGGATCCTCGTGGTGAACGCCCCCCAGTCGAACATCATCTCCGCGGCCGAGCACACCATGGCCCTCCTCCTGGCCCAGGCCCGCAACGTCCCCCAGGCCCACGCCGCCACCCGGGCCGGGGGGTGGGAGCGGGAGCGGTTCCAGGGGGTGGAGCTCCACGGCAAGACGCTCGGGGTGGTGGGGCTGGGCCGGGTGGGGTCCATGGTGGCCCAGCGGGCGGCGGCCTTCGGGATGCGGGTGGTGGCCTACGACCCCTACGTGTCCAGGGACCGGGCGCGGGCCCTGGGCGTGGAGCTCATGCCGAGCCTGGAGGCCCTCCTCGTGCAGTCGGACTTCGTCTCCATCCACCTGCCCCGCACCCCGGAGACGGAGGGGATGATCGGGCGGCGGGAGCTGGCCCTCATGAAGGACGGGGCTCGCCTGGTGAACACGGCCCGGGGCGGGATCGTGGACGAGGAGGCCCTGGTCGAGGCCCTCCGCAGCGGCAAGCTGGCCGGGGCGGCCCTGGACGTGTTCGCCGAGGAGCCGCCCCCCAAGGACCACCCCCTGTTCTCCCTGGAGCAGGTGGTGGTCACCCCCCACCTGGGGGCCTCCACCCGGGAGGCCCAGGACAAGGCGGGGGTGGCCATCGCCGAGATGGTCCGGCTGGCCCTGCGGGGAGAGTTCGTCCCCTACGCCGTGAACGTCCCCGCCGGGGCCGAGGTGAGCGAGCTCGTCCGGTCCTTCCTGCCCCTGGCCGAGAAGCTGGGGACCATCCTCACCGGGCTGGCCGAGGGGCCGGTCCGGGCCGTGGAGGCCGAGTACCTGGGCCAGCTGGCCGAGCACGACACCAGGCTCCTCACCCTGGCTGTGCTCAAGGGCGTCCTGGCCCGGGTGGTCCACGAGCCGGTGTCGTTCGTGAACGCTCCGGTCCTGGCCCGAGAGCGGGGGCTCGAGGTCTCGGAGCGGCGTTCGGCCGTCTCCCACGACTACGTGAACCTCCTCACGGTTCGGGCCGACACCGAAGCCGGCGAGGTGGGGGTGGCCGGTACGGTGGTGGGCAAGCGGGGCGGGGAGCGGCTGGTCCAGGTGTACGACTTCGACGTGGACGTGGCACCCGCCCGCCACATGGCCTTCTTCGTCTACGAGGACCGCCCCGGGGTGATCGGGACCGTGGGGACCCTCCTGGGCAGAGCCGGGGTGAACATCGCCAGCATGGAGGTGGGGAGGAAGGCGGCCGGGGGGGAGGCCCTCATGTGCCTCACGGTGGACAGCCCCATCCCACCCCAGGTCCTGGCCGAGATCGAACGGAGCGTGGGGACCCGCCGCCTGCGCGCGCTCACCCTCCCCGAGTGAGCCCTCGCCTCGGTTGCCGCTCGCCTCGGCGGCCCGGCCGGGGAGGAGGGCCGGGTATCCTTGTCCCGGCGGCCGGGCCCCGGGCTGTCCCCCGGCCGGACCGGGGCCTGCCGCCGGGGCCCTGGGGCCCCACGGGGACCTGCGGAAGGAGGCGGCGGTGCCGATCCAGCCGGTGGCGAAGATCTGGATGGACGGGCAGCTCGTGCCCTGGGAGGAGGCCAAGGTCCACGTCCTCACCCACGCCCTCCACTACGGGAGCGGCGTCTTCGAGGGGATCCGGGCCTACGAGACGAAACGGGGGCCGGCCGTGTTCCGCCTCCCCGACCACATTCGGCGGCTGTTCCGCTCGGCCCACGTCTACCACATGGAGCTCCCCTATACCGTGGAGGAGCTGGTGGAGGCCACCAAGCTCGTGGTGCGGGCCAACGGCCTCCGCTCCTGCTACATCCGTCCCATCGCCTTCCGGGGCTACGGGGAGATGGGCCTCAACCCCCTCCCGGCACCCGTGAACGTGTCCATCGCCTGCTGGCCGTGGGGGGCCTACCTGGGGGAGGAGTCGCTCGAGGTGGGGGTCCGGGCCAAGGTCAGCTCCTGGAAGCGGGTAGAGCACAACATGCTGCCCCCCGGGGCCAAGGCCACCGGGCTCTACATCAGCTCGGGCCTGGCCAAGGTGGAGGCTCTGAAGGCCGGCTACGAGGAGGCCATCATGCTCAACGTGGCGGGTCACGTGACGGACGGCCCGGGGGAGAACCTCTTCATCGTGAAGGACGGGGTGGTGATCACGCCGCCCCTCTCCGCGGGGTGCCTGGACGGCATCACCCGGGACTCGGTGATCACCATCGCCCGGGACCTCGGCTACCAAGTGGTGGAGCGGGACCTCTCCCGGTTCGACCTCTACACCGCCGACGAGGCCTTCTACACGGGCACTGCGGCGGAGGTGGCCCCCATCCGGGAGGTGGACGACCGGGCCTTGGGAGCGGGGGGCCGGGGCCCGGTCACGAAGGAGCTCCAGGAGACGTTCTTCGCCGCGGCCCGGGGGGAGATCCCCCGCTACGAGCACTGGCTCACGTACGTGGACTGAGGGGGCCTCCCGGCCTGGGCCCGCCCAACCTGAGCGGCCCTCCGGTCCGGGCCCGCCCAGGGGGAGCGCCCCCCGGCCCCGCCTGGCCCGATCGCTCAGCCGCTCAGGAGATCACCGCCGCCCCCGCCTCGGCGATCTCGCGGTCCTGCTCCGCCGAGGCCCCGGAGACGCCGATCCCTCCGACGACCTCCCCTTGCGACCGGAGCGGCACCCCGCCCCCGAACACGATGAGCCGGTCCGTCTTGACGATGCCGTGCAGAAGCGGGGGGTTGTCCTTCACCAGGTCCCACCACTGGTGGGTGGGAAGGCCGAAGGCGGCGGCGGTCCAGGCCTTGTCCTGGGCGATCTGGCTGGAGAGGAGGGGGCCCCCGTCCATCCGGGCGAAGGCCTTGAGGTTGCCTCCCTGGTCCACGATGGCGATGGCCACGGCCACGCCGAGCTCCGTGGCCCGCTCCACGCAGGCGGTGACCGCTCTGCGGGCCGCCTCCAGGGTGACCGTCCGAACCTCCATCACGTCCGCCACGGTGGGTCCCTCCTCTCCTCGTCGCTTGCGCCCAGGGCCGCGAGGAGCCGCAGGACGCTCCCATGGGGGTCCGTGACCTGGAACCTGAACCCCTGCATCCCCACCCGGCGGGCTCCCTCCACGTTGACCGTGAGGTCGTCGACGAAGAGGCAGGCGTCGGGGGGGGAGGCCCAGGGCCCGGGCCGTCCGCAGGTAGATCTCGGGGTCGGGCTTCCGGATGCCCTCGTCGGCCGCGTCGACGATGGCCACGAAGCAGTCCCTCAAGTCCCAGTCCTTCCACCATCCCGGCCCCAGCCAGGCCGTGGCGTCGTTGGTGAGCAGGGCCTGGCGGAACCGGCCGGACAGCCGCCGCATGGCGTCCACCACCTCCGGGCGGTCCTTCCCCTCCCAGCTGATCGCCCGCCGGAGGTCGAGTTCGTAGCCGCGCTCCCGTACCCTGGCCTGGAGCCGCCCCGGGTAGTCGGGGTCGCCGTGGGGGTCGAACGGGCCCCGGGGCACGGTCCCAGGAGGCAGTCCGAGCGCCCGTTCCACCTCGGGCAGGACCTCGAAGGGGGTGGGGTGCAGGATCCCTCCCATGTCCCAGATCACGCCTCGGACCCAGCTCCCGTCGATGCGGTCCCACGCCTCGTTCATAGGCCTTCCGGGCGAGGGTCCTGGGGGCGGCCGCTGCCCCCGGGCCCCGTCGCCGGGCCCGGGTCTTCCGGCCCTCGGGGCCCGGCTCGCCAGCTCGCGGCGTGGCGGAGGAGGAGTTCCCTCACCGAGACGGGCGGCTCGGGCGGGGGCACCTCCACGAGGATCTGTCCGTCCTCAACCCGGACCGGGTGGCGGCGGAGCCGCAGCCAGGGTGCGCCCAGCCGCTCGCCGGTCCGGAGGTCGTACCGCCACCAGTGCCAGGGGCAGGTGACCACGGCGTCTCGCACCAGCCCCTCGGCCAGGGGGCCCCCTCGGTGCAGACAGCGCCCGTCCAGAGCGTGGAGGGTCCCGTCCACGTTGAAGACGGCCACCGTCCGGTCCCCGACGCTGGGGAGCCGCGGGCGGCGGTCCAGGCGCTCCTCAGCGAGTCCCCCTGACGGCGGTCGCGGGGAGCAGCTGGAGCCTCAGTAGGCGTCAGGTGACCTGCGCGCGGCAGCTCGGGGTGGGCTCGAGCCCCCGGGCGTGTCCCCTCCAGGGGTCTAGCCCAGGCCTCGTGCTCGGGCTCGGCCCTGCTCGACGGACAGCGGGGCTGCCCGCCTCACCGCCCTCCCGAACTCCGTAGGCTGTGGGGCAGCAGGGGGTGAACTCGTCGTGCGGCTGGTCAGGTTCCGGGCAGGGGAGCGGATCGCCACCGGGGTGCTGGAGGGGGAGTTCGTGCGACCCCTCCGGGGGACGTTCTTCGAGGACCCCCTGCCCACGGGGGAGGAGATCCCGCTCTCCTCGGTGCGGCTCCTGGCCCCGGTCATCCCGTCCAAGGTGGTGGCGGTGGGGAAGAACTACGCGGAGCACGCCGAGGAGATGGGAAGCGACCTCCCCGACGAGCCCGTCATCTTCCTCAAGCCCTCCACGGCGGTGATCGGCCCGGGCGACCCCGTCCCCGTGCCGCCGGGCGCCGGGCAGGTCGACCACGAGGCGGAGCTGGCCCTGGTGGTGGGGCGGGTGGCCCGCCGGGTCCGGGCCGAGGAGGCCTCCCGGTTCGTCCTGGGCTACACCTGCGGGAACGACGTGACGGCCCGGGACCTCCAGCGTCGGGACGGGCAGTGGGCCCGGGCCAAGGGCTTCGACGGGTTCTGCCCGCTGGGCCCCTGGGTGGAGACCCAGCTCGACCCGTCCGACCTGTGGGTGGAGTGCCGGGTGAACGGGGAGGTCCGCCAGGCCGCCCGGACCTCCCAGATGCAGTTCGGACCGGCCGAGCTCCTGGAGTTCGTGTCCCGGGTCATGACCCTCCTCCCGGGCGACGTCATCCTCACCGGCACCCCGGCCGGGGTGGGGCCCATCGTCCCCGGGGACCGGGTGGAGGTGGAGGTGGAGGGGATCGGGGTCCTCTCGAACCCGGTGGTGGAGGGTGCCTGAGGGCGGGGTCCGCTGCCGGATCGCCCCGGCGCCCACGGGCTCCCTCCACGTGGGCAACGCCCGCACCGCCCTCTACAACTGGCTCTTCGCCCGCCACCACGGGGGGAGCTTCGTCCTCCGCATCGAGGACACCGACCGCAAGCGCTCGACGGAGGAGGCCATCGGGGTCATCGTGGACTCCCTCCGATGGCTGGGGCTTGACTGGGACGAGGGGCCCGAGGTGGGCGGGGACTACGGCCCCTACCGGCAGACCGAGCGGCTCGAGATCTACCGCCGGACCGTGGAGCGGCTCCTGGAGGAGGGGCGGGCCTACCCCTGCTACTGCACGCCGGAGGAGCTCGAGGAGCGGCGGAGGGCCGCCCTGGCCAGGGGGGAGACCCCCGGCTACGACGGCCGGTGCCGGTCCCTGTCCCAGGCTGAGCGGCGGCGGTTCGAGGCCGAGGGGCGGCGCCGGGCCGTGCGCTTCGCCATGCCCGGGGAGGACGTGACCGTCCACGACCTCATCCGCGGAGAGACCCACTTCCCCGCCTCCGACCTCAAGGACTTCGTCATCCTGCGAAGCGACGGAACCCCCACCTACCTTTTGGCGGCCGCCGTGGACGACGTCCTCATGCGGATGACCCACGTGATCCGGGGGGAGGACCTGCTGCCCTCCACCCCCCGGCAGGTGAAGGTCATGGAGGCCCTGGGGGCCACCCCGCCCCGCTACGCCCACCTCCCCCTCATCGTGGGCCCGGACCGCCAGCCCCTCTCCAAGCGGCACGGGGCGGTCTCGGTGGAGTGGTACCGGGAGCAGGGGTACCTGCCGGAGGCCCTCGTCAACTACCTGGCCCTCCTGGGGTGGAGCTACGACGACGTGACCACGTTCTTCACCCTGGAGGAGCTCGTGGAGAAGTTCGACCTCTCCCGGGTGTCCCGCAACCCGGCCGCCTTCGACCTCGAGAAGCTGACCTGGATGAACGGGCACTACCTGCGGGCCGCCGACGAGGAGCGGCTGGTGGGGCTCCTGGTGGAGGCCCTCCGCCGGGAGGGCATCGAGGCGCCCCCAGAGGCCGTGCGGGCCGCCCTGCCCCTGGTCCGGGAGCGGATGCACACCGTGCGGGAGGGTGTGGGCTACCTCCGGTTCCTCTTCGTGGAGGTGAAGCCCGACGAGAAGGCCCACCGGCTCCTGGGCCCCGACCGGGCCGGCTACCTGGAGGAGGTGGCCCGGCGGCTGGAGGGCCTCCAGGAGTGGACCCCCGAGGCGGTGGAGGCGGCCCTCCGGGCCCTCAAGGACGAGCGGGGGCTCTCGTCGAAGGACGCCTTCCAGCCGGTCCGAGCCGCCGTGACCGGGAGGCTGGTCTCCCCTCCGCTCTTCGAGTCCATCGCCCTGCTGGGGCGGGACCGGACCCTGGCCCGCCTGCGAGCCGCCGCCACCGCCGGGTAACGGGCCCGACCGGGCCCGACGGGGCCGCGCGGGAGACGTGATGGACGAGCCCCTGCACGCCCAGAGGACGAGCGCCTTCCCACCTGCGCAAGCGCCACGGACCCGGCCAGAGCAGGGCAGCCGAGGAGCGCTGCGCGCAATAGCCCGGGTCCGGTGAGAGGGACAAGGGGCGTGGTCCCAACGGGATTTGAACCCGTGTCTCCACCTTGAGAGGGTGGTGTCCTAGGCCGCTAGACGATGGGACCGCTCTGCCCTCGGTCGAAGCCAAAGTATAGCGAAGGAGGGAGAGCGCTTCGGTCCCGAGGCCCTCGGCGGTCCCTGGTCGAACTCCCCCCGACCTGGCATACTGTGGCGACCACCCTCCGGGTGGGTAAAGGAAGAGCCGAAGCCAGCCGATGATCCCCCGCAGTATGTCCAGCTTCCTCCGGACCCTGCGCCATCCCAGCGTCCGCGCGGCCCTGGCGCAGCTCGGTCCGGGGCTCTTCCTCCCCGGCCTCATCTACGTGCTGGTCCGTCCCCACGCCTCGGTGGTGGTGGCCCTGGCCGCCGCCTCCTCGGCCCCCCTCCTCGATGCCCTGGGCAGGCTGGCTCGCCGTCGGCCCCTCACACCGGCGGGCCTGCTCTTCGTCCTGTTGGCCGGGGGGTCGGCGGGCCTCGCCGTCCTCCTCGACTCCCCCCTGTTCGTCCTGGCCAAGGGGGCGGTGGTCAGCGGGGCCCTGGGCCTGGCCTTCACCGTCTCGGCCGTGGTCCGGCGCCCCCTCACCAGGACCCTGGCCCTCCGGCTCTCCGCCGAGCAACGGGAGCACCGTCGGCGCCTGGCCGAACGCTGGGCCCACCCCCACGCCATGGCCGTCTTCCGCACCCTCTCCACGGGGTGGGGCCTGCTCCTGCTCGCGGCTGCCGGGCAGCAGCTCGGCATGGCCCTCACGCTCTCCCCGGGCCTGGTCATGGCGGTGGACCCGCCCGTGGACGCCGCCGTGACCGCGGCGGGGATCGCCGCCAGCATCCTTTACGTGCGCCGGTCCCAGCGGCGGGTGCCCGGGCTCGCCATCATCGTCTGACGGCGCGCCGGCCCCGCCCCCGAGTTGCACCCCGAGCCCCGTCCGGCGTACAACCCTCTTGTCGGGTCAGGTGTCGAGGGCGAGAGGGGAGGGAGGAGCGATGCCCACCGACCTGACGGTCATCGTGGAGGACCGGCCCGGGATGCTGGCGTCCATCGGGGAGACCCTCGGCAACGCGGGGATCAACATCGAGGGGGTCTGCGGGTTCCCCTGCGAGGGCCAGGGGGTCATCCACGTGCTGGTGGAGGACGGGGCCTCGGCCGCCTCGGTGCTTAAGGACCACGGGTTCGACGTCCGGGAGCAGCGCGAGGTCATCGTCCTCTCCGTGGAGGACCGGCCCGGGGAGCTCGGCCGGGTGGCCCGCAAGATCGCCGACGCGGGGGTGAACGTCCAGGTCGGCTACGTGGCCACCAACAACCGGCTGGTGTTCGGGGTGGACGACCTCGAGAAGGCGCGGGCGGCGCTCGGGTGAGCCCTGTCCTAGGGGAACGGCGGTCCGGCCGGCGCAATGAACGAGCCGGCCGGATCGTCTCTCTGGGTGGACAGGCGGCACGAGGGAGAGGGGGAAGCCATGCCTGAGGTGAGCTGGCACATCAAGGGGGACTACGTCCTCGCCTGTAACTGCGACTACGGTTGCCCGTGCAACTTCAACGCCAGGCCGTCCATGGGCAACTGCCAGGGGATCATCGCGGTCCGGGTCCAGGAGGGGGAGCACGACGGCGTCCCGCTCTCGGGAGGGGCGTTCGTGTTCGTGGCCAAGTGGCCGGGGGCCATCCACGAGGGCGGCGGTGTGGGGGCGGTGCTCCTGGACGAGCGGGCCCCGGAGGACCAGAACGAGGCCCTGGCCTCGGTCGCGCAGGGGCGGTCCGGCGGCCTGCCGTGGTCGATCTTCGCCAGCACCATCGGGCGGTGGGTGGGGCCGGTCCTCGCCACCATCGACCTTGAGGTGGCCGGCAAGGACACCCGCCTGCAGGTGGACGGGAAGCTCGCCGCCTCCTTCCGCCCCATCCAGAACCCGGTGACCAAGGCGGAGGTGTACCCCAAGGTGGTCCTGCCCCAGGGGTTCGCCTTCAAGGAGGGCGAGCAGTACACGACCAGCGAGTTCTGGGTCTCGGTGAGCCCCGAGCTCACGTTCGCCCACCCGGGGCGGGTGGCCGAGCTGGCGGTGGTGGACTGGCGGGCCCCGTAGGCCCGAGGCGCGAGGCGGCGGACGCGAGCGTCCACGGGCCCTGCTCCCTTGGACGAAAGGCTGAGTTGCACGCCTCCGAACGCTCTCAGTAACCTAAGGCGGTCCACATCCAACGGAGGGGGTGCACCGTGCGACGATTGCTCGTGGTCGCTGCTGTCGCGGCGCTTGTCGTGGCCGCCTTCACCGTCCCCGCCGCCGGACGGGACCGCCCATTCAACACCTCGCGGCTGATCGCTACGAAGATCGCCCCGGACCTCATCGTCCGCGACCTCGGCAACTTGCCGGGGCTGGGCGGCGGGCAGTTTAGCAAGAAGCAGATCGAGGCGTTCCGGTGCGTTGGGAACGAGGCGGGGGCCGACCCGACCGAGACCGCCGTCGACCTCTCGTGCAACACCGCGTTGTTCGGGCAGGACTTCGCGCCCGACAACGAGATCGCGGTGGCCGTGGACCCGCTCAACCCCGACCATGTCCTGGCCGGCTCCAACGACTACTACTACCGGTTCAACAACGCCACCGGGGCCCGGCAGGCCATCGTCCCCACCGGGTTCTTCACGTCGTTCGACGGCGGGCAGACCTGGGTGGACGGCCAGGTCCCCATGGGCGAGGGCAACGGGAACGGGGACCCGGCCCCCGTGTTCGACTCGAAGTTCTCTCGACCCTGCCCGCAAGGTGGCGGGACGTGCAGCATGGCCCTCATGGCCCAGCTCCAGAACGTGGGCGGCCAGGGCGGGCCCTGGGTGGCCCAGGGCGACGTGTCGGTGAGCCGCTCGCTCGACGGCGGTCTCACGTGGGAGCGGCCCGTGACGGTGTTCCAGGGCCAGGGGGCCGGTATCGGCCCAGCCAACAAGGCCGTTTTCTGGGACAAGGAGTTCATCGCCGTCGACAACTGGCCCGGCTCCCCCCACTTCGGGCGGATCTACGTCACGGCCACGCGGTTCCTCAACGACCTGTTCGGGAGCTACGCCGAGTCCCCGATCTACATCAGCTGGTCCGACGACGGCGGCCTCACGTGGTCCGAGCCGAAGGAGATCTCGGGCTCGCACCCGAGCTGTAAGTTCCAGACGACCGGGGGCGGGACTGAGTGCGACGAGGACCAGTTCAGCTACCCGGTGGTGGCGCCGGACGGTACGGTCTACGTGCACTTCCACAACTACCAGAACGAGGCAGCCTGGGAGGTGCCGTTCGACTTCGACGCCCAGATCATGGTGGTGAAGTCCACCGACGGCGGGGTCACCTGGTCGGATCCTGTGCCCGTGGTCCAGCTCGAGGACGGCCTGTCGGACATGCCCTTCTCGGTGATCTTCCGGCAGACCATCTGGGGCCACCAGATCCGGTGGAACGCGGCTGGCAACATCGTGGTGGATCCCACGGACCCCAATCACCTCGCGATCGTCTTCGCCGACCGGGGGACGGCCAACCCCAACGCCCCCGCCCTCACCGACCCGGAGACCGGCTTCCCCTGCTTCGTCACGCCCGGGGGCGCGCTGAACATCGGAGAGGCGCCCTTCTACGACCCGTGCGATGCGGGGCCCGGGTCGGACACCGACGTGTTCGTGGTCGAGTCGACCGACCGCGGCCAGACCTGGTCCGGCCGGACCCAGGTTGGCAGCGACGCCGGCGAGCACGAGTGGTTCCCCTGGGCGGGGTTCCTGTCAGACGGCACCCTGGTCGTGGCCTGGGACAAGGATACGGTGGCCCCGGGTTCAGTGAGCGAAACGGCTCCCGCGGCGGCCAACGACACCTTCCAGCACGTGCTGTGGGACGGGACCACCCTTCTGACCCTGGGTCCCGAGGAGCACGTGGACGTCTCGGTCACCCACTGGGCCGGGCAGTACACGACCCGGTGGCCGGCGGTGTGCGGCCCCGTCGGGTACGCCGACCCACCGGTGACGGACGCCGAGGGCAAGGACTGCAACGTCTTCCACGGGGACTACACCGGGCTCGCCGTGGACTCCCTGGACCGGGTCCACGTGGTGTGGACCGGCCTCAACGCGCCCGCCACCAGCCCGCAGGTGGACTTCTACACGGGCGGGCCCCACGACGGGATGCGCCAGGACGCCATGTACCGGCTGGTGGGCCTGTAGCGGGCGAGAGCGTCTGGACGGCTGGCGCCCGGGCCGCGGCCCGGGCGCCGGCTTTTGCGGGGACCTGGGCGTTTGCGGCTTCATCCGCCTCGTGTTATGGTTCGCTCCAACCTAGTCCTAAACGGACTATATTTCGGAGGGGGCGTGGCCCTACGAGCGGAGGAGGCCGTCCAGTTGCCCACCACCGCGTATGCGGTGCTCGGGCTGCTCACCTTCGGCCCCATGTCGGGGTACGACCTGCTCAAGTTGGTCGAGAAGAGCGTCGGGTTCTTCTGGGCGCCGGCCAAGAGCCAGGTGTACGGGGAGCTGAAGCGGCTGGCCCACGCGGGGCTGATCTCGGAGCGCCCGGTCCGTCAGGAGGACCGACCGGACAAGCGCCTGTACCGCCTCACGGCCCGGGGGGAGGCGGCCCTCCGGGCCTGGCTGGACTCGCCCGAGGTGGAGCCGGACGTGGTCCGGAGCGCCCTGCTGGTGAAGCTCTTCTTCGGGCACCGGGCCGACCCGGAGGCGCTCGTGGCCCTGGTCGAGCGCTGCCGGAGCGAGGCCGCGGCCCGGCTGGCCTCCTACCGACGGATCGAGCGCGAGATGGCCGGGCGGGACGAGTTCTTCTTCCCCTACCTCGTGCTCCGGGCCGGGCTGATCCACGAGCGGGCCCGGCTCCGCTGGTGTCGGGAGGTGCTGGACGCCATGGCCGCCCGCGGGTCCCGTCCAGGTGAGCCCTCGGGACCAGTCTCCCGCCAGCCCGCGGCGACCGCCGGGCGGCGCCCGGCACTCGGGGCGGCGGGGCCTCCTACCGGCGGTGCGGACGAGGGGCGGACGCCATGAGGGTGCTCCACGCCCCGGCGCGCCAGGGGTCGCCCCTCCCGGTCCGCGAGGTCGCGGTGGAGGTGGAGGACCTGGTCAAGACCTTCCCGGCCCCGGGAGGAGGGACCCTCACCGCCGTCGACCACGTCTCCTTCACGGTCCGCCGGGGCGAGGTCTTCGGCTTCCTGGGGCCCAACGGGGCCGGGAAGACCACCACGCTCGAGATCGTGGAGGGGCTCCAGTCGCCGACCTCGGGTCGGACCTCCGTGCTGGGCCTGGACTCCCAACGGGACCGGGCCCGGATGAAGGAGCGGATCGGGGTGCAGCTCCAGGCCGGGGCCTACTTCGACTACCTCACGCTGGAGGAGATCCTCGACCTGTTCGGCTCGTTCTACCCCCGGGCGGTCCGGCCGGCCGAGCTCCTGGAGCGGGTGGGGCTCCTCGAGAAGCGCCGGGCCCTGGTTCGGGAGCTCTCCGGCGGGCAGGCCCAGCGGTTCTCGGTGGTGGCGGCCTTGGTGAACGACCCGGAGGTGGTGTTCCTCGACGAGCCCACCACGGGGCTCGACCCCCAGGCCCGGCGCAACCTGTGGGAGCTGGTGGCCTCCATCAAGGAGGAGGGCAAGACCGTGGTCCTCACCACCCACTACATGGAGGAGGCCGAGGTCCTTTGCGACCGGGTGGCCATCATCGACCACGGCCGGATCCAGGCCCTGGACGCCCCCATGGCCCTCATCCGCCAGCTCCCCGCGGCCTACCGGATTCGCTTCGTGGTCCGGGCGGCGCTCCCGACGGAGGAGCTGCGGGGCCTGCCCGGCGTTGCCGAGGTCGCCGGGGGAGGGAGCGAGGGGGGGCCGGAGGTCTCCTACGAGCTCGGTGTGGCCCGGGCCCAGGAGACCCTCCCCGCGCTCATCGACTGGGCCCGGGCGCGTGGCCTCGCCCTGGAGGACGTCCAGGTGGTGCCGGCCACCCTGGAGGACGTGTTCCTGTCGTTGACCGGGCACGCCTTGAGGGAGTGAGGGCGGTGAGGGTCTGGAGGTGGCCATCCGTCCGACGGACCGGGTGAGGCGAGCATGCGGCAGATGAGGAAACTCTTCGGGGCCAGCATCAAGCTGCTGTACCGGGACCGGCAGACTCTCTTCTGGGCCCTCATGTTCCCGGTGCTCTTCGCGGTGGTGTTCGGGCTGTTCGACTTCGACGACGCCCCGGAGGTGAACGTGGCGGTGGTCCGGGCGGAGCCGGGGCCGGTATCCCAGGCCCTGGTGGCCGGCCTCAGACAGTTCGAGTCCTTCACGGTGACCGAACGGACGGACCTGGCCGCGGCGCGGAAGGCCATCGTCGACGGGGACCTCGACGTGGTGGTGGCGGTCCCCCCGGCCCCACCGGGGGCGGCGTCCGTGGGTTCCGGCGGCTCGGCCGGGGGCCCGATCTCGGTCCTCTACAACGAGGGCAACGTGAACGAGAACCGCTTCGCCTTGTCCGCGGTCCGCCAGATCGTGGACCGGCTGAACCTCGAGCTGGCGGGGGTGTCCCGGCCGCCCCTGGCCCTTCGGTCCGAGGGCGTGGCGGGCAAGGCCGTCGACTACTACGACTTCCTCCTCCCCGGGCTCGTGGCCATGGGGCTCATGAACGTGTCGATCATCGGGATGGCCGTGGCCGTGACCCGCTTTCGGGAGCAACAGATCCTCAAGCGGATCCTGGCCACGCCCCTCGCCCCCTGGCGGTTCCTCGTGGCCCAGGTAGCGGCCAGGCTCCTGCTGGCCCTCACCCAGGCCGCGGTCCTGCTGGCCGTGGGGGTGTTCCTGTTCGGGGCCCACGTCTACGGGAACGTGGGGTGGATCTTCGCCCTGGCCGTCCTGGGGAACCTGATCTTCCTCAATATCGGGTTCGCCATCGCCGGCCGGGCCCCCAACTCCGACGCCGCCCAGGGCATGGGGCAGGCCATCGCCGTCCCCATGATGTTCCTCTCCGGGGTGTTCTTCCCCCTGGAGAGCCTCCCCTCGGTGGTCGAACGGGTGGTGCGCCACCTGCCTCTCACGCCGCTCATCGAGGCCCTGCGGGCCGTGTCCCTCGACGGGCGGTCCATCACGGCCACCGGGCCGCAGCTCCTGGAGCTCGGGGCGTGGGCCGTGGTGCTCCTCGCCCTGGCCGCCCGGAGCTTTCGGTTCTCCTCCGCGCGCTGAGCCGGTGGCGGGGGGCGAGGCCCCGTCCGCCCTGCCAGGGCAGCCGCAGGGACGGGAGGTGGAGGGGCTGTGGGGGCGGGGCCGTGGGCCCTCGGGTCGGCGCGCTCTGCGGCGACCCCCTGATCTGCCTGATGCCCGTGCGCTCGAGGTCGAAGTCCGGGTCGAGCTCGGCCTCCTCGGGCGGCCCCGGCCCCCCCGGCCCGTCCCGGGGGGCGGGCCCGGGCCGGCAGCGGGCCCCGCCCGGGGAGAACCACAGGACCTCCCCCGAGGGCTCCCTGCTCACCCGCCGGGCCAACTCGTGGACGAGCTTGTGGTGGAAGGAGCAGACCAGGAGGAGGTTAGAGG
>DATLZQ010000038.1:0-9455 GCA_035573915.1 Actinomycetota bacterium
CCCGCCGTGCGCTGCGAAGCGGTCCTGGCGCTGGGGAGGATCGCCGCGCTCCTCCTCGGGACGGAGGGCCCGACTACACCTTCAGGCTGAGGGGCTTCACCACCGCCTCGAAGGTGGCCGGGGTTCGCCCCACCACCTCCCCGTCCGCCTCCACCCACTGCGGGGGGTCGGCCTCCACCTGCACCGTTCGGGCCTTGAGCTCAACGATGTGGGGGTGGGGCAGGTGCTCCCCCCGGAACAGCTTGGGGAGCAGCGTGAAGGCCTCCGACCGGGGCCCGGTCATGACCAGCACGTCGAGCAGCCCGTCCCCCGGCCAGGAACGGGGGGAGACGAACAGGCCGTCGTGGAACTGGCAGTTCGCCACCACCACGTTTCGGACCACCTCCTCCACCGACCGGCCGCCCGTGCGCACGGCGGCCCGGGGCCGGCGGAAGGTGGCCAGCGTGAGCCAGAAGGCCACGAAGTAGCGGGCCCGCCCCAGCCGGGGCGGGAGCCGCCCGAGTCGCTCCCGCACGGCCGCTCCCAGGCCCACCTGGGCCGCGGTGGCGAAGTGGCGAACCACCTCCTCGCCCCCGGTCCCCCGGCAGGTGACCCGGCCCACGTCGATGGCGTAGGTGGCTCCCCCCGCCAGGTGGCCGACGGCCCGCTCGGTGTCGGCGGGGAGGCCGAAGGTCCGGATGAAGTCGCACTCCAGGCCTCCGGCCACCACCCCTAGGACCAGCCCCGGGGCCAGGGGTCGCCCGTCCGGGCCCAGGACCCCGTTCACCACCTGGTGGACGGTGGCGTCGTCCCCGGCGGCCACCAGGTACCGCTCCCCGCCCAGGGCGGCCTCCCGCGCCGCGGCCCGGACCTCGGCGGGACCCCCGGCCCGGACCAGCCGGTAGTCGATCCCCCGCTCCCGCAGGGCCCGTTCCAGGTCGGGGAGGGCGGCGGCCAGCCGGCCGCGGCCCGCCCGGACGTCGGCGATGACCACTGGGGCGCCGAACGCGCTCGGCACTCAGGAGGCCCCGGCCTCCGCGCGGAACTCCTCGAAGAAGCGGCTGGGGGTGGGCCCCCGCTGCCCCTGGTACTTGCTCCCCCGCTCCCTCGACCCGTAGGGGTGCTCGGCTGGGGAGCTCAGCCGGAAGAACGAGATCTGGCCGATCTTCATGCCCGGGTAGATCGTGATGGGCAGGTTGGCCACGTTGGACAGCTCGAGGGTGAGGTAGCCGTCCCAGCCGGGGTCCACGTAGCCCGCGGTGGAGTGGATGAGCAGCCCGAGCCTGCCCAGCGAGGACTTGCCCTCCAGGCGGGCCACGATATCGTCGGGCAGGCGGACCCGCTCCAGGGTGGACCCCAGGACGAACTCCCCGGGGTGGAGGATGAACGGGTCCTCCCCCTGCACCTCCACCAGCTCCGTGAGGTCCGGCATGTCCCGCTTCACGTCGATGTAGGGGTAGCGGGCGTTGTGGAAGACCCGGAAGCGGCGGTCGACGTGGAGGTCCACCGACGAGGGCTGGAGGCAGCGCTCGTCGAAGGGGTCGATCACGATGCGGCCGCGCTCGATCTCCTCCCTGATGGAGCGGTCCGAGAGGATCATCCGGGCGAAGTCTACCGCTCGCCCAGCTCGTCGCCCTTGCTAGAATGCCCTCCACGCGGATGTAGTTCAGTGGTAGAACGCGAGCTTCCCAAGCTCGAGACGGGGGTTCGATTCCCCTCATCCGCTCCGGGAGCCGAGCCAGGAGGGCGGCCTGCGGGCCGCCCTCCTCGCGTCCCGGAGCCCCTGGGCCCGGGGCCCCGCCGAGGGGACGTTCCTGGCCCCTGAGGTCCCGCTGCCGGTGGGGCGGCCGGGGCCCCGGTCAGGAAGGCGGGCCCCGAGGGGCACAGGTCGAGGAGGGGGCAGACAGGGCAGGCCGGGCGGGCCGGGCGGCACACCTCCCGCCCCAGCCGGATGAGCCCCACGTGCAGCGCCACCTGCAGGTCCTCGGGCACCAGCCGGGCCATGACCTCGTGGGCCCGGGCCGCGTCCGTGCCTTCCGGGTAGAAGCCCAGGCGGCGGGCCACCCGGTGGACGTGGGTGTCCACGGGGAGGGCCGGCCGGCCCAGGGAGAAGGCCAGCACGCAGGCGGCGGTCTTGGGGCCCACCCCCGGGAGCGAGCGCAGGTAGGCCCGGACCTCCTCGGTGGGCGCCTCGGACATCCAGGAGAGGTCCAGCGACCCCTCCCGGGCCACGACCTCCCGAAGGATGGCGAGGATCCTGGAGGCCTTAGTGGGGCCCAGGCCCCCGGGCCGGATGACCTGGGCCAGCTCCCCTTCATCGGCCCCGAGAAGATCCTCCCAGGTGGGGTAGCGGGCCCGGAGGGCCGCGTAGGCGCGGTCCCGGTTGGCGTCGCTCGTGTTCTGGGAGAGGACCGTGAGGACCAGCTCCTCCAGCGGCGCCAGCCGCCGGGGCGGCGCGAGCTCGCCGAAGCGGGCCCGCAGGCGCCGGACCATCTCCCGGACGGTCCCGGGCGAGGGAGGCGTGGGACCGCCAGGCCCCCCCGCCCTCGGGCGACGCTCGCGGCCCCCGGGACGTCCTCGCGGACTCACGTCCCCCGCACGGCGTTGCGGAACAGGGTGAGGTGGGGGAGGAAGGTGAGGGCTACCGTGGCCGTGGGCCCGTTGCGGTGCTTGGCCACGATGATGTCGGCCCTCCCCTTGACCGCTGGGTCGTCGGAGTCCTCCCGGTGGATGAACATCACGATGTCCGCGTCCTGCTCGAGGCTTCCCGACTCCCGCAGGTCCGAGAGCTGGGGACGCTTGTCGGCCCGGGTCTCGGGGTTGCGGTTGAGCTGGGAGACGGCCAGGACCGGGAGGTCGAGCTCCTTGGCCAGGAGCTTGAGGGACCGGCTGATCTCCGCCACCTCCTGCTGGCGGTTCTCCGTCCGCTGGTGGCCGGACATGAGCTGGAGGTAGTCCACGATGACCAGCCCCAGGCCGCCGGGGCTGGACTTGAGCCGGCGGGCCTTGGCCCGGATGTCCACGATGGTGAGGTTCCCGGAGTCCACGATGTAGAGGGGGGCCTCGTGGAGGACCTCGGCGGCCTCCACGATCCTGGTCCACTCCTCGGCAGCCACCCGCCCCGCCCGCACCCGGTCCCAGGGCACCCTGGCCTCGGCGCAGAGCAGCCGCATGCCGATCTCGAACCGGGACATCTCGAGGGAGAACATGGCGACGGGGGTGCCGTCCACCGCCACGTTGCGGGCCACGTTGGTCACGAAGGACGACTTCCCCACCCCCGGCCGGGCGGCCACGATGATGAGGTTGCCGGGCTGCAGCCCGGAGAGGAGCTCGTCGAGGTCGACGAAGCCCGTGGGGATGCCGGCGAAGGGGCTCTCCCGCTGCTGGATGTGCTCCAGGGCGGCCATGCTCTCGTCTACAAGGTCCCGCAGCGGCACCACCTGCTCCTCTTGGTCCTGGCGGGCCACGGAGTAGATGAGGGCCTCGGCGGCGTCCGCCGCCTTCCTGGGGTCCTCGGGCACGGCGTAGGCCATGGCCATGATCTGGGAGGAGGCCTCGATGAGCCGACGGAGCAGGGCGTGGTCGGCCACGATCCGCGCGTAGTAGCCGGCGCTGGCCGGGGTGGGGACGGACTCCACCAGGTTGAAGACGTAGAGGGGCCCGCCCACCTCCTCGAGTTGCTTTCGCCGCTTGAGCTCCTCCACGCAGGTGATGGCGTCCACCGGCTCGCCCCGGCCGTAGATGGCGAGGATGGCCTCGTAGATCCGCTGGTGGGCGGGCCGGTAGAAGTCCCCCGGCTTGAGGACCTCCACCACCGTGGCGATGGCCTCCCCGGAGAGCATCATGGAGCCGAGGACCGACTCCTCGGCCTCCAGGTTGTGCGGGGGGACCCGCTCAGGGCGGACCTTCCTCACCTCGTCGGCGGCTCGCACCATCCCCCTCCTCCAGGCCGCCGGACGATAGCGAAGCGGCCCCCTGGATCGCTAGGCGGAGGACCTGTCGAAAACCGGGCCCCGGGCCGGGGAAAAGGCTCCGTCGGCACAGGTGGGCCCGGGTGTGGAGGACCCTGCCCGGGTCCCAGAGAAAGGTCGACAATCCCGTGCGCGTCCTCCACGGGCCACATGGTCACCGGCCACGTCGTCACGGGCCACATGGTCACGGGCCACATGATGACGGCTCCCAGCGACACGCGAACCGCACCCGGACCGGACGCCTCAGGGCCCGGGACCGCCGGGGGCCTACGGCTCGGGGACGACCTCCACGGTGACCCGGGCGTCCACCTCGGGGTGGAGGTGGACCCGGACCTCGTGGCGGCCCAGGCTGCGGATGGGCTCGGCCAGGCGGACCTGCCGGTGGTCCACCGCCACCCCCGAGGCCCGGCTCAGGTGCTCCGCCAGGTGGTGGGTGGTGATGCTTCCGAACAGCCGCCCCTCCTCCCCGGCCCGAGCCGGGATCCGCAGGGTGGCCCGGCTCAGCTGCTCCGCCGCCGCCCTGGCCTCCTCAAGGGCCCGCCGGAGCCGCTTCTCGTGGGCCTCCCGCAGCTGCTGGGCGTGGCGGACCGCCCCCCTGGTGGCGGGGAGCGCCATCCCCCGGGGGATGAGGAAGTTGCGGGCGTAGCCGTCGGCCACCTCCACCACGTCCCCGGGCCGCCCCAGCTTGTCCACCTCCTTCTGGAGGATCACCCGCACCGCCCCCACCTCACTTCGTGCTGTAGGGGATGAGGGCCATCTCCCGGGCGTTCTTGATGGCGGTGGCCACCTCGCGCTGGTGCTGGGCGCAGTTGCCGGTCACCCGGCGGGCCCGGATCTTCCCTCGCTCCGAGAGGAACCGCCGGAGCAGGTTCACGTCCTTGTAGTCGACGTAGGGGATGCGCTCCGCGCAGAATATGCAGACCTTCTTCTTCTGCTTCTTCTGCCAGCCCTTCTCTTCGCCCCTGTCCTTGCGCTTCTTGGCCTTGGCCATCGAGCCTCGCTTGCCTCCTCCGTCCCTCGTCGTGTCCCTGGGGTCCTGCCGCCCCGCCAGGCGTCACTCGATGGGGGCCTCGTCCTGGGGTCCGCTCACGCCCACCGGGACGCCTTCCGCCCAGTCGGCCTGGGCCGTCGCCCGGGACTGCCGTTCCACCTTGGCCGTGGCCCAGCGGAGGCTGGGGCCCACCTCCTCGGCCTCGATCTCCACCTTGGAGCGCCGCTCCCCCTCCGGGGTCTCCCAGCTGTTGGTCCGGAGCCGCCCCACCACGATCACACGCGAGCCCTGGGTCAGGGACTCCGCCACGTTCTCCGCCAAGGCCCTCCAGGCCGTCACGTCGAAGAACGAGGTCTCGGCGTCCTTCCACTGGCCGGCTTCGTCGCGGGTCCGCCGGCTCACCGCCACCGTGAACTTGACCAGCGCCGCCCCGTTGGGCGTGTACCTGAGCTCGGGGTCCCGGGTCAGGTTCCCCACGATCACGACCTGGTTGTCCTGGGCCATCTGCCTCACCACCTCGAACTGCTCGCCCCCGGGCGCTCGTGCCCGGAGGGGGGAAGCCCCTACGCCGCCCCCGCCGCCCGCTCCGGCTCCTGCTCCTTGCCCGGAGGGAGGACGAGGATCTTGTGCCGCACGACCTCGTCGGCCAGGGCCAGCACCCGGTCCACCTCCTTGACCGCGGCCGGCTGGGCGTCGAACTGGACCACGAGGTAGAACCCCTCGCTCAGGTGCTTGATCTCGTAGGCCAGGCGGCGTTTGCCCCACCGGTCCGTCCTGACCACCTCACCGCCGCGCTCCCTGAGCACCTGGGCGATGCGGTCGGTGACCCCCCCGATCGCCCGGTCGTCGGCGTCGGGGGGCAGGATAAGCATGACCTCGTACCTCCGCATTCCACCTCCTTCGGTCTCAGGCGGCCCCCAGCGGGAGCAGGGGTGGACGGCCCCATGCTACCAGCCGGGGACGCTCCCGCCGGGCCGCCCTCGACCCGTCCCTGGACCGCCCCATCCTAGCGGGGGGGTACGACACGCCCTCCCCGGCCGAAGGGCGGTCGGCCCGAGGGGCCGGTGGGGGTTAGACTGGGCCCGAGCCGTGCACTCTCGAAGGAAGGAGGCGCGAGCCATGGCCGTCACCGTCCGGGACCTCCGGAAGTTCAAGGAACGCGGAGAGCGGTTCGTCATGCTCACCGCCTACGACTACCCCACCGCCCGCGTCCTCGACGAGGCCGGCGTGCCCGTGATCCTGGTGGGGGACTCCCTGGCCCAGAACGTCTTGGGCTACGAGACCACCCTGCCCGTGACCATGGAGGAGATGCTCCACCACACCAGGGCCGTGGCCAGGGCGGTCCGCAACGCCCTCGTCGTGGGCGACATGCCGTTCCTCTCCTACCAGGTCTCGCTGGAGGAGGGGATCCGCAACGCGGGCCGCTTCCTCAAGGAGGCCGGGGCCCACGCGGTGAAGGTGGAGGGCCCCGTCCTGGAGCTGGCCGCCGCCCTGGTCGAACGGGGGATCCCGGTCATGGGCCACATCGGGCTCACCCCCCAGTCGGTCCACGCCATGGGCGGGTACCGGGTGCAGGGGCGGACGGAGGAGGAGGCCCGGCGGCTCCTCAGTGAGGCCCAGGCTCTGGAGAAGTCGGGGGTGTTCTCGCTGGTCCTGGAGGGCATCCCGGCCGAGGTGGCCCGCCGGATCACCGAGGCCGTGGCCGTCCCCACCATCGGCATCGGGGCCGGGCCCCACTGCGACGGGCAGGTCCTGGTCCTCACGGACCTCCTGGGGCTCACGTTCGGCCCCACCCCCAAGTTCGCCAAGGCCTACGCCGACCTGCGGGCGGAGGTCACCCGGGCCGTCCGGGCCTTCCAGGCCGAGGTGGCCGCGGGGGCCTTCCCCGACAAGGCCCACTACTACCACTGAGCGGTCCGGGCCGGAGACGGGGGCGGGACGGGCCCGGGGGCAGGCGGCCCCTCGTCCTCACGGTGGCGGCGACCCTCCTCACCCTGGGCCTGGGGCTGGCCCTCAAAGCTCCCTGCGCCGCCGCGGGGTGGGAGGACGGGCGGCAGTACCGGTGGCTCTGCTACTCGGACATCGTCCCCCTGCTGTCGACCGAGCAGCTGGCCGGTGGGCGGCTCCCCTACCTCGAGCCCTGCCGCGAGGCCCAGTGGCCCTGCGACGAGTACCCCGTCCTCACCATGTACACCATGCGGCTGGCCGCCCGGGGCGAGCCCGGCTTCGCCACGTTCTTCGCCAGGAACGCCCTGCTGCTCGCGGTGGCCGCCCTGGCCACCGCCGCCCTGCTCGAGCGGGTGGCCGGCCGCCGGGCCCTCCTCTTCGCGCTCTCCCCCACCCTCCTCGTCTACGGGTTCATGAACTGGGACCTCCTGGCCGTCGCGCTGGCCACGGCGGGGACCGTGGCCTTCCTGCGACGCAGGGACCGGGCGGCCGGGGTCCTCCTGGGCCTGGGGGCCGGAGCCAAGCTCTACCCCGCCCTCCTCGCCCTCCCCTTCGCCCTACACCGGCTGCGGGAGGGGGACGGCCGGGGGCTCTGGCGGGTGGTGGGCTGGACGGCGGGGGCCTTCGTCGTCCTCAACGCCCCCTTCGCCCTCGCCGCCCCCGCCGCGTGGGCCACCGTGTTCCGCTACAACGCCAGCCGCCCCCCGGACTACGACAGCCTGTGGTTCGTGGCCTGCCGCGCCTGCCCCTGGTCCGTGCGGACCGTGAACGCCCTCTCCCTTGCGGCCTTCGCCGCCCTGGCCCTGCTCGCCTGGTGGTGCCGGTGGAGGCGGGAGCCGACCTTCCCGGCCTGGACCTTTGGCTTCCCCCTCCTCGTGGCCTTCCTCCTGGCCACCAAGGTCTACTCCCCCCAGTACGGGCTGTGGCTGCTCCCGTGGTTCGTCGTTGCCTTCCCCAATCCCTGGCTCTTCGCGGCCTTCCAGGCGGCCGACGCCGCGGTGTTCGTGACCCGCTTCCAGTGGTTCGGACGCCTCCTGGCCCAGGCCGGCGATCCCGCCCTGGCCGGGTTCGCGGGGGTGCCCCTCTGGGCCTTCCAGGCGGCCCTGCTGGCCCGGGCGGCCATCCTCCTGGCCTGCCTGTGGGCCTGGGCCCGCTCCCCGGGGACGCCGCTCCCCCGGGTGGGGGACCCCTCGGTGGTCCGAGCGGAGGCCGCCGCCTAGAATCGTGGGGCCTTCAAGGTGGGGACCGCTCGAGCCGATGGATGGAGAGAGATGCCCATCAAGGTGATCATCGCCGACGACCACTCCCTCGTCCGGCAGGGACTCCGCCGCTACCTCGAGATGGCCGGAGACATCCAGGTGGTGGGGGAAGCCTCCAACGGCCGGGAGGTCCTCGAGCTTATGGGGGACGGCGCCGGGGTGCCCGACGTGGTGCTCCTGGACATCCGGATGCCGGAGATGGACGGCCTGGAGGCGGCCAGGCGAATCCGCCAGCGCCACCCCGAGGTGGGCGTGGTCATGCTCACCGCCTACGACGACCGCCAGTTCGTGGTGGAGGCCGTGCGGGCGGGGGCCCGGGGCTACGTCCTCAAGGCCCGGGACGCGGAGCACCTCATCCAGACCGTGCGGCTGGTGGCGGGGGGCAACATGGTCATCGACCCCCAGCTCGTGGTGGCCCTGGCCGACGAGCTCTCGGCGGCCAAGGAGCGGGACCGCAAGGCCGAGACCCTCACCGCCCGGGAGATCGAGATCCTCCAGCTCCTGGCCTTCGGCCACACCAACAAGGACATCGCGGAGGCCCTGTTCATCTCCCCCGACACCGTCAAGACCCACCTCGAGCACATCTTCGAGAAGCTCGGCGCCAACGACCGGACGGCCGCCGTGGCCGAGGCCCTGCGCCGACGCCTCATCGAGTAGGGGCCGCGCAGGGCTCGAGTCCGGGAGGAGGGCCGGTCGACAGGCGGGCCCTCGGGACCGCGCCCGGGGGCCTGGCGCTTCCCCAAGCCCCTGTCCACACTAACGCAGGCCCGCCGGCGCGCCGATATTCCCCTCGGATGGGTCGCTCCAGCCTCCGTGAGCCGGCTCCGACCCCCGGCGGGAGGGCCGCCCCCACACCGGCCCACCCGACGGTCCACCCGGAGGAGCGGCTGTCCCTCGTGGTGCTCGCCCTGGCCACGGGGCTGGTCGGCGTGCTCGGCTTCGCCCCAGGCGGGGCCGGCGCCTCGCTGGGGACGGACCGGGCCGGAGCGGTCGCCTCGGCCGGGGCCGGGCTGGCGGCGGCCTTCGCCTTCTGGCGGACCGGCCGGGCGGGGCGGCGGCCGGAGGGCCGGTGGGGAGCCTCCGTGGCCCTGGTCCTGGCCCTCCTCCGCCTGGTGGAGCTGGCCCAGCGCGAGCTCACCCGGAGCCCTCGGGCCCCCGAGGTGACCGCGGCCACCGTGGGCCTCCTCACGGTCCTGCTGCTCGGGCTCCTCGTGGCCGAGGCCGCCGCCCACGTGGGGCGGCGGTGGCCCGAGCTGGCCGCCGACGCCACCCTCCTCACGGTCCTCCTGGGGGCCACCGCCTTCTACC